>NZ_BBOC01000046.1:0-45299 GCF_001485335.1 Type-D symbiont of Plautia stali
CGATTGTCACGGATGATAATAACTGGCGTGTCATAACCCGCATAATTCATGATAAGCCGACGGTTTACAGCTCAAATTAACGGGGTATTATCGATTGCAGCGTATACAGGGAGAAATTGATGGATACCGCACTGCTGGACAGGATGCACTCAGGTGGAAGAAATAAAGCCTGGGCTGACACAATGGTCAATCTGGAAGCCAGAAAGCTGATTCATACGGCCAACAAGCTGTCATCTTTCCATCTTCGGGATGGTATGACCCGGATGAAGTTTGTGCAGGAAATTAAAGAGGTGGTCGAGCAACAGTTCGCCGCCGCACGTCGGGCAAAATCTGACGATGAGTGTCTGGCGTGCATCCAGAATCTCAGGGCAGAGACGGTCAGTCTTGAAGAACAGGCGCGGATGTTGCGCATGAAGACAGCAAGGCTTTACGCCAAGGTAGATTTTATCCGCGAAAATAACAAGATAGTCGGGTACGCTATTTCTGCTGTAAATGTTGTGCTGTCTGGGTTTGAATTATCTGCTGGCCTGACCCTGATTGGTTCCATGACCCCTGTGGGGGTTCTGATCGGAGCCGTTCTGGTTACCGATGCAGCGAACAGCATAAGCAAAGAGGTGGCACATTATGCCATGGACGATAAAACCTCTGAAGGTCTGGTGGCCGACGCCGCGATGTCTTCAGCACAATTCATGGGATTCAGCCGAAACAGCGGGTTGGGAGTCTATAAATCAGTATCGCTTGCTGCCAGTGCTTACAGCGTATTCGGCCTGCTGAGGCGCCCTGGTGCCTGGCGTTTATTCCGGTATCTGCCAGCGGATTATTACAGGAAAGTCAGCAGTATGAGCCAGCCAGAACTCACCATGCAAATCGTGGGCTATGGCGTTAAGGCTAAAGTCATATTCGACCTTATCTCTGCTTCTGGTTCGGTTCAGAAGTAACCAGCGATCTTCTGTAACGCCAGGATTTATATCCCATTTTAAGTGGAGTTATGTACCATATAAAAGGTAATACAATCGCTAACGTTATCCCCAGAGTGATACTGGTGCTTTTTGATGCAATTACCAGGGTGAGAATCAATATGATTAAAGCGGTGACAGTAATCCACTTTGAGGCGTTGAAGCGGTTTGCAAGATCATGAGTTGCTGAATCCAGCGTTCCCCCATAGTTAGCTACATTGTTCTTCAGCTTTTGCAGGTCTGCCTGACTAAACCCGGACTTCAGAAGTGCTGCTTCACTTACATTCATAGTGTTTCCATCATTCAACCTTGAAATGTATGAACCTTTTATAGCAGAAAGCGCCCCTGAAATCTGCGAAAAGATCCTCGCCTCGAATGGTTCCTGTCTGTCAAAATAATAATATAAAACATAACGTTAATGTTAATGCTGACCAGTTTATCTGAATAAACATAAAAATCTGGTGCAGATTCAAATCGCGCAAAAGGAGGTATTCCTGCTGTCAGGCTCATACCCAGAGAAAAAATCACACGCAAATCCGCAAGTCTGTTGCACCGGAGGATGAGTAAACTGTTATCAATACAGACTTTAACCAGCACGACTGCTTTGGCGGCTAATAACGTCACTGGTTATCTGCATTCACTTGACTACCAATTAGGATTTTACTTGACTGCCTGTTTGCTCTTTTCTTGGTCATCTCCATCAGAAAACAGAGACAGTTTTCTACCGAGTTGACCGGCAGCTATGAGCGATCAGCAGACATTCGCACTTGTTCTCATTGATGCTGAGCAATTTCTCACCGTCAAACTCAGTCCTGGCAATCAGGCTGAAACCTTACCCCGCGGATCATCAATGTGCTGTTTCGCCACGTCGTAACGAATACCCTCACGATTAAGGATGCGGACATGTTTCACCACGGTCGCCAGCGCTTTCAGGAATGTCTCTGAGTGTTCGTGTCGCTCATAGGCTTCAATGTCCGCCCAGCCCTCTGACAGATGAAAAGCATCTGGATTCACCAGGTCTTGAGAGAAGGCATAAAACACACAGCCAGGCAGCTGCTGTGCTGCCTGCATTTCAGGCTTTACAGCATCAATGAAGGTTTGGCGGTCATCAGGGTGTACGCGATAGTAAGCGCTGACGATGATTTCAGTCGGTTGGGTTTTGTCATGATCGCCCGCAGAAGAAATGCGTGTGTCAGCTGTATTAATACTCATTTTTTATCTCCAGTTATTTTTAATCGAATGCAAAAACCGCTTCAGGCGGACTGCTCGCCACTGAATGCACGCCATGCGGCGAGGGTATCCAGCGACTCCCGCAGCAGTTTGATTTTGCCCCCTTCAGCAACCAACCTCCCGGCATAAGTCTGCTTGTATACCCGATCGGTGCCCACCAGTTCGGCTTCCACGCTGTATTCGCCAAAAGCCTGTGCTGGGGTATCGATAAAGAACTGGATATTGCGGAAGCGGAAATCAGGAATTTTAACCAGCAATCCGGCGATAAAGTGTTCGATTTCAGCCGGCCCCTGCACTCTGTGCGGCAGGCCGAGCGTTTGCAGATAAGGCAGTTCCAACAAGCCATCTGCGGCAAAAAGGGTCGCGGCGGCTTTAGGATCCTGGATACTGTCCAGGTAGTTCTGGAGTAATTGAACGGCAGTTTTCATGATAAGAGTGCTCCTGTTTTCAGTGCCGGACGAGTGTCGGCGGCGTGAAGCAACAATAATGAAACTCAGGAGTAATCAAAACAGCAAAGAATGAAAGTCATCATTTCATAAATGAAATGGTAGCGCTTATCACTTAGGCCAGCGCCATTCAGGTTCACTGAGATGTCTGGCAAAGAAGTCTGACAGCACCTTGACCTTCAACGGCCGGCTGCGGGAAGTGGGTGTGACAAAATAGAGCCCGCCTTGTGTCATTGACCACTCATCCAGCAGATGTAACAGGCGACCATCTTTCAGATACTCCGCGGCCATAAATTCTGGCAGTTCCGCAATCCCTAAGCCCGCCAGCAGGGGCGGCAGCAGGGCGTCAGAGTTGGTCACGCGCAACGGTCCGCTCGGGACAATATCTTCCTGCGCGCCGGAATCATGCGTGAAGCGCCATACCTGGCTTCTGGCACGATAGGCATAACTGAAGCACTGCCGGGAAGTGAGTTCACGCGGATGCTGCGGTACACCCTGCTCAGCGAGATAAGCCGGTGAGGCCACCAAATATTGCGTCACGGCACACAGCCTGCGCGCCACCAGCGAAGAGTCCGGTAATGCGGCAATACGTAACGCGGCATCAAAGCCTTCGGCAATCAGATCGACTGAGGCATCGGACAGATGCAGATCGACACTCAGATCCGGGAACTGGCGGATAAGTTCTGGCATCAAAGGGGCGACCCAGCGTAAGCCAAACGACATGGGCACCGCTAAGCGCACCTGACCACGAGGCTGCACTGACAGTTCATGGGCTTCGCTTTCCACCTCTTCTGCCTGGCGATACATCTCTGACGCCTTTGCCGCCATGCTTTGACCAAACTCCGTTAACGCCAACTGGCGAGAGGTCCGGTTAAACAGCCGGCCGCCCAGCCGCTCTTCCAGGCGAGCAACGGCACGTGACACGGTGGGTACGGAAACCCCCATCACTCTGGCTGCCGCCGCAAAAGAACCTTCCTCTGCCACTTTCGCAAACATCGCGAGTCCTTCGAAATCGGGGAATCTGTTCATTTCAAATCTGCAATGATGAGTTTCAAATCATTCTATTTTGAAAGTCGTCGCACGTCGATATGCTTATTCCATCGCGACAACAACCGCTGTCGTCAATGAGCTGAATCACTTATCACAGGAATATAAGACATGAAAACTCAACGTATCGCTTCAACGCTGTTTGCTTCTTCTCTGCTGCTGGGCTCTGCCAGCCTCTCTGCTCCGGCTTTCAGCGCTGACGCTGCACCGCTGGTCACCATCTCAGGCGTTGACCACGCCGGTATCAACGTACCTGACCTGGCTAAGGCCATCGCGTTTTTCCAGACCACCTTTGGCGCCAAGATTGAATCGGACATCACCCCCGGCGCTATCCCGGATGCATGGAAAGCCGCGTTTAACTGGCACCAGTCCAGTGACCTCAAGCGTTTTGTCATGATGCGTCTGGCTGATGGCACCGGAGTCGAACTGTTCCAGTACAGCGGTGCGCAAATCGGCCATACACGTCCTCATCAGGATGATGATGCGGCAACGCATATCGCCCTGAGAACGCAGGATGTGCCCGCCAGTTTTAAGGCGATCCAAAAAGCCGGACTGAAAACCCTGAATGAGCCAGTGACCAACGCCGACGGCACTCAGTGGTTTTATTTCCTGACGCCATGGGGCTCGCAGATTGAGCTGGTAGGCAAAGCGAAAGCAGCAAACTGACAGAGGACACAAACATGAAAAAGGTATTCACCCAATCCCTGCTGCTGGCGGTACTGCTGGCCGGGTCACATAACGTATTAGCGGAGAACACAACCATGAACATCACGACGGCTCAAATCGCACCCGAAGGCCTGCAGCAGCTGATCGATCGCCACTTTGCTATCTGGAATAACACCGATGCCGTTGAACGAGAGAAAGCGTTTGCCGCGGTGTACTCCGCAGACTTTTTCGTTGCCGATTATGCCGGACTGAACACAGGGGCGGACCGCGTGAATGCTGCCATCAGTAAAATTCAGGCACAGCATCCGGGATTTATCTTTACCCCGGCATCTGTCGAGTGGAATCACGGTCTTGCCCGTGTGACCTGGGGTTATGGCCCAAAAGACAATCCGACTCTGGTGCGGGGTGAGGATGTGTTCACGGTCAGCGCGGGCCGCTTAACCAGCGCGCGTGTTTTCCTCAATAAATAACGCGACGAATTTGCCCGATTTTTTATTATCCACCTGTGTGGAAAGTGTTTTCCGGATTCGTGCATTTTTTCGCACTCATTAATGACGTTACAGTGCTTACCGAACTCAGCAGCGTGAACTGCGCGGTAACCCGATGACTTTAAAAGCCAATTTAAACTTAGAAAGGAGTTTCACCATGAATAAAAAACTTGCAGGCAAGATTGCGTTAGTGACGGGCGGTAGCTCAGGTATTGGCCTCGCCTCAGCGCAGGAGCTGGCGGAGCAGGGTGCAAAAGTCTACATCACCGGCCGCCGTCAGGAGGAGCTTGATGCCGCCGTGGCCTTGATTGGACCATCAGCCACCGGGATCCGGGCGGATGCCTCAGTGCTGAGCGATCTCGATACGGTGTTCTCTACGATTGCCAGCGCTTCAGGAAAGCTTGACGTACTGTTCGCGAATGCCGGTGGCGGTGACATGATGCCGCTCGGCGCCATCACTGAAGAGCATTTTGACCGAATTTTTGGCACTAACGTGCGTGGCGTGCTGTTCACCGTACAGAAGGCGCTTCCGCTGTTGACCAACGGTGCCTCCGTCATCCTTACCGGTTCGACCGCTGCGGCAAAAGGTACCGCCAGCTTCAGTGTCTACAGCGCCAGCAAGGCCGCCGTGCGTAATCTGGCACGCTCCTGGGCGCTTGATCTGAAGGATCGTGCCATCCGCGTCAATGTGATTAGCCCGGGTCCTGTCCGTACCCCAGGTCTGGGCGGTCTTGTACCGGAAGAGCACCGCCAGGGTTTGTTTGATGCACTCGCCGCCGGCGTACCCTTAGGTCGTTTGGGTGAACCGGAAGAGATCGGTAAAACCGTGGCATTCCTGGCGTCTGATGATGCGAGCTTTATTAACGCAGCGGAAATATATGTAGACGGCGGCTTAGCGCAGATTTAATTCACTACCAGACAGACCTTCTCAATTATTAATAACCACGACGACATGATTATTTATTTTGTCGGTGGACAGCCTTGCGCCATGCATATCAGAAAGATGAATAAATGTCGTTATATAAGACGATATTTATTTATTCTGGTATGACGTCAGGCCAGGAATAACCTGCACATCATCAACGGAGAATCCAAAAATGAGCTTTATTACCACACCTGACACAACCCGTCTTTTTTATAAAGACTGGGGTGACAAAAATGCGCAGCCGGTTATTTTCTCACACGGCTGGCCATTGAGTTCAGATGCCTGGGATGGGCAGATGCTTTTCCTGTTGCAGCAAGGATATCGTGTGATCGCGCTTGACCGTCGCGGTCATGGTCGCTCCGACCAGCCATCTTACGGCAATGACATGGACACCTATGCCGACGACCTTGCCGTGCTGCTGAATGAGCTGGATGTAAAAAATGCGGTGCTGGTTGGACACTCGACCGGTGGTGGTGAAGTCGCGCATTACATCGGGCGCCATGGCGAAGCTCGCGTAGCAAAAGTGGTGCTGGTTGGCGCGGTTCCGCCCATTATGATTTCATCAGCTGAGTGGCCTGAAGGCACCGATATGGCGGTGTTCAATGGCATTCGCAAAGGTGTCTTTGATAACCGTTCGGACTTTTATCTCAACCTCGCTATCCCTTTCTACGGGATGAATCGCGAAGGCGTAGAGATCAATGAAGGCCTGCGCCTGAGCTTCTGGAATCAGGGCATGGCCGGTTCAATTGTCGGTCAGTACGCCTGTATTAAAGAGTTCTCAGAAGTGGATTACACCGAAGATCTGAGAAAAATCACCGTGCCAGCACTGGTCATTCATGGTGATGATGATCAGATCGTCCCGATCGGTCACTCTGGGCTGTTATCTGCTGAGATTATCCCGCATGCCGAACTGAAAATTTATCCCGGCGCTTCTCACGGTCTGGCGGCAACCCATCAGGATCAACTTAACCAGGATTTGCTGGAATTTATTCAGTCGTAGGTCATCCGAGCCAGCCACCTCATTTAATTATGAGGTGGTCACGCTATTTAATGTGTTTTTACTCTCTCGCCGCATTTTCCTTTTCATTTTTTGGAATAAAGGCACGCATGCGTATGAAGTTATATCAATTAATTCCTTTCCTGATGGTGCTGTTATTTATGGCGGATGTTGAAGCTCAGGATCACGCACATCAGGCTGCTCAGTCTGGCGCTGCTGAATCCGCATTCATCCAGGACAATCAAACAGCGATGGACCGAATGATGACAGCCATGGAGGTCAAGCCATCTGGCAACATCGATGATGATTTTGTGGCGATGATGGCTCCGCACCATCAGGGGGCGATAGACATGGCCATCGCAGAACTCCGCTACGGCACTAATCCGCAGCTTCGCCGTATCGCACAGGAAATCATTGTCACCCAGCAGCAGGAGATCACAGCTATGTATCAGGCACTGAACAAACCGCTGCCACCCGCGCTGGCGGCTCCCGACCAGATTGCGCCAGTAAAGGGTGCAACGCCCTGATAAATCTCACCAATTCTCCTTTTGACAGACCCCCACTGAACAGGATGATGCAATGAAAACGTTATTAAGGACCGGACTTGCCGCCGCTGTCGCGCTCTCTGCTTTGCCCGCGATGGCAGGCCAGGCTCCCTTTAGTGCTGCAGCCGCCGAGATCCCCCTCAGCCACCATGACCGTGTGTATGCCGCGGAACAGTTCTCGAATACGGTCTCCGTCACCGATCCAGCCAGTAATAAGTTGCTCGGCGTTATCCGGTTGGGCGATCCCCAGCCGGCAAACCTCAGCCCTCTGTACAAAGGCCAGGTGTTGGTACACGGTATGGGATTTTCACCGGATCGTAAAACGCTGGTTGTGGTCTCGATTGGCTCAAATTCGGTGAGTTTTATCGATACTGCGACGAACACCGTCAGGCATATCACCTACGTGGGACGTTCTCCGCACGAAGCGTTCTTTACGCCGGATGGAAAAGAAGTGTGGGTGACGGTCCGTGGCGAGGACTACGTTTCGGTACTTGATGCCAGCAGCGGTGAAGAGAAGACACGCATTAAAGTGCCTGGCGGTCCGGGCATGCAGATCTTTTCGCCTGACGGGCGGTACGGTTACGTCTGCTCTTCGTTTAACCCGGAGACCGTGGTGGTTGACGTCAGGACGCACAAAATTGTCGGCTCGGTGAAACAGGCAAGCCCGTTCTGTCCTAACATCGCGGCATCGCCAGATGGTAAACAGGTGTGGTTTACCCTCAAGGACACGGGGAAAGTGCAGGTCTTTAACGCAAGACCGCCATTCAACATTATTAAAACGCTGGATACCGGCCCCATCACCAATCACGTCAACATCGTCGAAAACGCGAAAGGCAGTTTTGCCTGGGTCACGGTCGGTGGTCTGAACCGAGTCAACGTCTACCGAACTGATGACTTCTCGCAGGTGGCCTCCATCCCGGTCGGAAATCTCCCGCACGGCCTGTGGCCATCCGGTGACGGGAAGCGTATTTACGTCGGTCTGGAGAATGCCGATGCGCTCGCAGCCATTGATACGGCGACTTACAAGGTGGTGGCTACCATCCCGATTGGGCAGGCGCCGCAAGCGGTTGCCTATGTGCCCGGTGCTGTGCTGCAAGGGGATGGCATGCAGGGCTTGCAGCCACTGGGGATTGCCGGCCAGGCAGTGCATCTCCAGCTGAAAAGCGTGGGTGCCACCAAAAACACGCAGCCGACGACAACAGTTTCACTGTTTGAACAAGGGATAACTCAGGTTCTTCAGGCATCGGCGACAGGTTTAGAACCCAAACAACCTTACCTGCTGGCATTGTCATCGCGAGCCGACGGCAGCGGTGAACTGGAACCCTTGACGCGCTTTATGACTAACCCTGCTGGTGCGGCCATTGTTAACGCGGTTGGCCCGATACGGCAGATCGTAGATGCCCGACACGCGGATGAACGTCGCTACCTTGTGATTGCCAAAAGCGACGGCAGCCAGCAGGGGAACGTCGTCCAGGTTCAGGCGCGCTGATACCTAACCGGTGTTGTCAATCCCGTCACTACGCCTCTGCATGATTGAAATTCTGGCTCACTCTTACCCGCCTAAATGGCGGGTTTTTTTATGGATTAATACGGCAAACACGCATCTACAATTCGTTCATATTTTTTGAATGTTTTCGATAAATCTCTTTGCTTTTAAACCCAGGCTTGTAAGCGCATGATTAATTCATCGAGGCAGATAGCCTTAAAAACTAAATAAATCATTGAGGAACAGACCATGAAAAACATCAAAACTTTCGTTGCAGTTATCGCACTTTCAGTTGTTTCATTTGCCAGCTTTGCTCAGAGCGTCACCGCTTCAGCCTCAACCCTGGATGCTGCAGAAGCGCAGATTGCTGCTCAGGCACATCAGGTCGGTGCTTCATACAAAATTACCGGAGCCCGCTTCAATAACGGCGCCTATATTTCTGCAGAATTGACTAAATAAGCACTGACAAGAGATTAAGGGCCGCCCAAAGCGGCCTTTGTTTTTTATTGGAGACTAATGCACCTGCAATATGCTCACCCGAGGCGAGTCATTGGGTAGGATTAACAGATGAATTCGATGATCTATCCGATTGTAGCTTGAGTCAGGGGGTTGCTGGTCCTTTTTGAGAGGCAACAGAACGGCGCCTTAGAGCGAAAAGCTGACATAGTAACCAGGCATAGCGCTGTAATACACAACACCTTTTTGCGGAGAATATTGTCGGTTCGTAATCCAATAGGGCTTTACGCGTACTGAATATTAAGTGTTCCAGTGGAGGTTGGATTAATATGCGCCTTAACTCGCCATGTGTTATGGATGAGTTCGGGTGTAAGTACGGTGTTTGGCGCGCCGGTGGCGATTACTTTCCCCTCCTTAAGTATTACCAGATGCTGGCAGTATTTTGCCGCCAAGTTCAAGTCGTGTAAGGCGATGACGACGGTAATCGGGAGGGCGGTAATTAAACGCATGAGCTCGAGTTGAAACTGAATATCCAGATGATTGACCGGCTCATCCAGCAGAAGCACATCCGGCTTTTGAGCCAGTGCGCGGGCGATTTGACACCGCTGTCGTTCACCACCCGATAAACGATGCCATTGCCTGTCGAGCAGATTCTCCAGCTGCATGAATGCAATGCCGTCATTCACTGCTGCGCTGTCTTCTGCTGTCCAAACGTCGAACATGCCCCGGTGAGGAGTGCGGCCCAGGGCAATGATGTCTCTCACGTTCAACTCAGCTTCAGCTTCAGCATGTTGAGGAACGAACGCGAGTTTGCGGGCAAGTTTCTTGCGAGGCAACTGGCTCAGCAGTTCGCCACTGATGCGTATAATGGAGCCGGTTGCAGGAGTAAGTCCGGCTAAGGCTCTCATCAGCGTTGATTTACCAGAGCCGTTAGGTCCCAGTAGGCCGACAGTCTGAGACTGCGCGGCCTGGAAGCGAATTCCGGACAGTATACTGCGGGACTGGAGCTGGACGTTGAGGTTATCGACGGAAATAGCCACGCTTAGTTTCCTCTGTGACGGTAAAGGATGAGAGCAAAAGCAGGGGCGCCGACCAGGGCGGTTACAACACCAATAGGTAATACCTGATGTGTGATTAGCGTTCTTGAGATAATTTCGGCGAGCATCATGAAGTGACAACCAGCCAAAAATACCACTGGTATGGTGATGAGGTGCCGGTGCCCGACCAGCATCCGCGTAACGTGTGGAATAACCAGCCCCACAAATCCTACGGCCCCGATTGCACTGACGATTGCGGCAGTGATCAGTGCTGTTATCAGCAGCAGGATAAAACGCACATGCTGAATGCGTGTGCCAAGGGTGGCAGAAACCTCGGTACCGAAGGCAAATGTATCCAGCGCACGTGCGTAACATAACGTCATCAGCAAACCGGCCAGCACGACCACAGAGCACATGATGGCATCAGCCCAGCGTACTCCGCTCAGGCTACCCAGCAACCAGAACATGACTCCGCGCGATTGCTCTGCATTGGCTGATGTACTGACTATGTAGGAGGTCAATGCATTAAAGAGTTGAGTGCCAGCGACACCTGCCAGAATGATACGCCCCGTCTTGCTATGCATTCCGCCAGAGAGTAACAGGATGATGCCAAAGGCGAGGCAGGCACCAATAAATGCGCCACCTCCGACGGTAATAATTCCGCCGCCCATCCCTAACAGCATAACCAGAACCGCGCCTGTGGATGCACCCGCAGATACCCCCAGTAAATAAGGCTCAGCAAGCGGGTTTTTTAGCAGAGACTGCAAAATCAGACCGCAAATAGCCAGTCCTCCGCCGCTGCACGCCGCCATCAGAGCACGGCTCATGCGATATTGCCAGACGATCCCTGCTTCAACGAGATTAAGGTTGTAATTTGCTAATCCCATGCCATTCATAATGGCGCGTGAAGTGGTGGATATTGAAATCGGTATATCGCCGAGGGATGCAGATAAGAGAATCATAAGTGGCAGGCTTAATAAGCCTGCAAGCAGTAAACAGCTCAATTTTAATAAGGATTTGTAGTTCGTCATGTCCATGTTATTTGAAAGCAGCCACTTGTTGGCTGATTTGCTCAAGCGCATCAACATTGCGCAGTGAGGGGTTTAATGACATGGCGGGTACCACCACGATATGCCCTTGCTTTACTGCATTCATTTCGCGAGTGACAGGGTCCCGTTCAAGGAAAGCTTTTTTCACTGCAGCATCATCAGCGGGATACAACCTTCTGTCCATGCTGGCAATGACGATGATGTCAGGTTGTGATTTTACGATGTGCTCCCATGTGACAGATGGCCATTCATCTGGCGAATCAATGATATTTTTCATGCCGAGGCTACGGGTGATCCAGCCAGGCGCACCAAGGTTACCGGCAATCCATGGATCGCCTTGCAGACGTGTACTGGAGAACCAGTACACAATTTTAAGTGGTTTGGTATTGAGTCTTGCAGCTTGCTTTTGTGCCTGAGCAACGCGCTGAGCAAGAGTATTCTTTAGCTCTTCACCGCGCTGTGTAACGTCGAAGATCTGGGCGACCTGAGTGATTTCGTCATTAATTGCGTTGAGGGAGTATGGTGTCGTGCGCGCGCCGTCACCATTTGACATTGCTGTCACGGATTTACCTTCGCAATCTGCCGGTGAAATCCATGTTTTAATACCCAGTTGCTCAAACTGATGGCGCGACGCAACCTCGCCCTGAGGTCCAACGTGCCAACTGTACTGCGCCATGACCAGTTCTGGATTCCGGGCTACCACCGCTTCAAAACCGGGGGAGTTGTCAGCGATGCGCATGAGTTTTTTACCGGACGACTCCAGCTCAGGCGGTAGTTGACCGAACCAAACTGCCGTGCCAGCAATTTTGTTACCCAGCCCGAGCGACAGCATGAGTTCAGTTTCGTGTTGACCGATCGTCACTACTCTCTTTGGCGGTTGCTGGAATGTTTCGATGGACCCACAGTTACGAACTTTCAACGGAAAGTCAGTCGCCATTGCTGGCGAGCAATTGAAGATCAGGATCGCAGGCACAAGTAGCTTAAGAAAAGATTGCATAGCACACCATAATGTTATGTTATAACGTAACATTATGGTGTGCTATGTAATGCCCTGTCAATAACCCGTTTACGAAATGACTAACAACTTATTTAATTCAGGTGCTCCGCTATGAGCGTAAAGCGGATGTTTTGCTTACAGCATCTAAGGTGCTGGCTTTATTTAACTGAATGTCAAAATCAATAATATTTTTTTTACGGATGAAAAGGATTATTGTTTGATGAATGGAACGGGAATGTTATTTGTAATGCTTTAATTTTGATGTGCTTTATTACAGGGAGTGTAATCTGTAAAATTAAAGCCCTATCAGTAGATAATGTGAGATCATTGCAGCAACATTAATCCATTCAGGGCTTTACTAATCACATGGCATTATTCATACAATGATGGAGCGCATTTTCAATGCGCTTATACCTGCAATATAAACATCATTTTCCAAGATGTTTTTCATATCTTCTACAGAATCAGGTTCACATTTAAACGATGAGGACCAGATAACTTGTGTGTGACCTTGGAGGTGTGTTGGAAGTAACTGAATCGTAGAAATATATCCATCAACGGGTAAAGGTGGGCTCACAAATGAGTAAACAAGCTGAAATTTTCCATCGTCTCTGCTTACAAGCTTCTCCCGTCCTGTAGCGCCGCCTACAAGGGTTACGTTACGAATACAGCCTACTTCCAACTCCGATTTTCCGTCCTCGATAAAGCTTGCATCTATCGCCGGATGCCATTCCGATAAGCTGTTAAATCGTTTTATTACTGCCCAGATATCAACAATATCCTTTTTAACCACACCAGTACTTGCCAGAGAATACACGACTGACTCTTTAATATTATTCACAAGGCACCTTTGAATTATAGCGAAGAGATTATTCTTTTTTTGAATATACTTACTGAGAATTATAACAAGCGCGACCAGACAGCCGCGCTTGAAGGGTACAGTATTCAATAAAATTTAAGCTAACCGTAACGGTCGTTAAATAGTAGCCATATCAATAACGAAGCGATATTTAACGTCACTTTTCTTCATGCGTTCAAAAGCAACTTCAATTTCGTCCATCTGGATCATTTCAATATCAGACGTGATGCCGTTTTCTGCACAGAAGTCGAGCATCTCCTGAGTTTCAGCGATGCCTCCGATCAAAGATCCACCCAGCGAACGGCGCTGGAATACCAGATTACCGACGGAAGGTGATGGATGCGGGCTGTCGGGAATACCGACCATAGTCATCGCGCCATCTCGTTTAAGCAAAGTCATGAAGGCATCGAGATTATGAGGAGCCGCTACCGTATTCAGAATAAAGTCGAAAGACTTATTGTGAGCGCTCATCTCCTCCGGATTACGGGAAATAACCACTTCATCTGCGCCCAAATCTTTTGCCGCCTGAACTTTTGATTCAGAGGTGGTGAAGGCAACCACGTGTGCGCCTAGCGCTTTAGCCAGCTTAATCCCCATATGACCGAGCCCGCCGATACCAACGATACCCACTTTTTTACCGGGGCCGACGTTCCAGTGACGTAGCGGGGACCAGGTCGTGACACCTGCACAGAGCAGAGGCGCTACGGCTGCAAGCTGGTTCTCAGTATGGGAGATCTTTAGTACAAAATGCTCATCAACGGTGATAGCTGCCGCATAGCCTCCGTAGGTATTTTCACCGGAGCCATCAAGCCAGCCATTGTAGGTCTGCTGCCAGCCATGAGGGCCTTCACAGTACTGCTCAAGGCCATCATCACATGAATCACAATGTCGACAACTTCCAACCATGCAGCCGACACCGACGATATCACCGACTTTATGTTTAGTTACGCCATCACCAACCGCTTTTACGCGTCCAACAATCTCATGCCCAGGCACGATTGGAAAACGAATGCCTGGCCATTCACCACGAGCGGCGTGTAAGTCAGAGTGGCAAACACCACAGAACAGAATCTCGATAGCGACATCGCTTATTCCAACCTCTTTGGCAGGGATTGAAAAAGGACGCAAAGGAGCATCATGAGACTGTGCCGCATAAGCTTTAATAACGTTCATATTATTTCCATTACTTCCGGTAAATTAATTACCCATTAAAAAAATGAGCAAAATTACTTGGCTTAATAATTAGGCTGAGTAGTTAGTTTCAAATGTCCACTCGTCCACTGGCTGTTGATGAAGTTGCCAGAACAGTTCACCTACATCCCGGGCTTCTTTAGAATCCGGAGAGACTGACGCTGATACCGTAACAGTAGCAATATGCACGTTCTCTTGTTTTAGTGGTTCAAACAGTCCCATCACCAGCGCGCGTATACCGGCTTTGCCGATGCTCAGCGATAAAAATTCTGGATGTGGTGCCAGCGCAAATCCGCCACCGGTTAGAAGGATTGTTCCGTTTTTACGCTTGATCATCTCAGCTGCCGCTGCTTTAGTTGCAGCGAGCGCTCCGCCAATATTTACGGCTAAATCTTCGTTAAAACTTTTAGCCGGTTGAGCGTCAATGGTGTTCTGACGCATGGCGGCGGCGTTGTAATGAATGACGTCAATGCCGCCAAACTCTTTCTGCACGCCTGACATCAGATCAGCAATACTTTCTGCGCTGCTGGCATCGACACTGCGACACTCAACGCTAAAGCCTTTATCTTTCAGCCTGCGCGCCAGTTCTTCACTCTTTCCAACGTTACGCGCGCTGAGGATGATACGGAAACCTTCACGTGCAAAGCGTGCGGCTGTTTCATAACCCATTCCGGGCCCGGTACCGATACTCAGGAAGTTTTTCATCTTTGTTTCCTCTGATATTTTTGACACGGAAATTTTAATTAGTGCACCATAGGAAGACAATTGACCTAAAAAGCAATTCAGAGATGTGAAATATGCACGAATCACTTAGCAGGATGAGTTTTGATGATTTGTCGGCGTTTATTGCCGTTGCCGAGACCGGCAGTTTCAGAAATGCGGCGCAGCGGATTGGACGTGATGCGACCATTCTTTCACGCAGAGTCAGTCATCTTGAGAGCCAGCTGGGTGTTCAGCTGCTTTCCAGAACAACGCGACGCGTTTCATTAACTGAAGTTGGTGTGATTTATTCACGAAGGGTGAGGGCTTTACTGGATGAGCTGGACAGCGCCAGCAGAGAAGCAAGCAATTTTGCCGCCAGTGCCCAGGGATTGCTTCGGATATCTGTGCCCATTGCTTTTGGTCGCCTTTGGGTTGCTCCTTTGCTTCCGTCCATCATGGCCGCATACCCACAAATGAGTTTCGACGCGAGATATATCGATCGATTTGTGGATGTTGTGGCAGAGGGTTTCGATATGGCAATTCGTGTGGGAAAACTGAGTGACAGCTCGCTTCGCGCGCGAAAGATAGCCTCTTTCAAAAATATCCTCGTCGCCTCTCCGGAATATCTTGCCATGCGCGGTACACCCGAAACTCCAGCTGAGCTTGAGGGGCACTCCTGTCTGGCCTTCGTGCGAACCTATTCGTCATCTGACTGGTCACTGAAAAAGCAAAATGACAAAGCGACGGTCACTCCTCGTGGACAGTTGTCCGCAGACAATTCAGAGTCGCTGCTGATCGCTGCCGTCCATTCTGCCGGCATCGCTTTATTACCAGACTGGCTCGTCAGTCCTGCCATCCGGGAGGGTAAACTGGAGGTCGTGATGAAGGAATGGCAGGGAGCTGACGCGGGTGAAGTTTATGCGGTTATGCCACCGGGGCAGCTTGTACCCACTAAAACCCGGGTGTTCGTTGATGAAATAACTACGGCCATTCAGAATGGCTGGGGTTAATACGGGAAGGGTAGACGGGGGCGCGCACTTACTGAAAATTCGGGTCTTCCGAGAAATGCGGTAAGACCCGAGCATGATTAAGAATGAACCTTATGTACAACGGGGCATTGTAAAAGCGATGCCTACACCAGAATAATTACCAGTTTTGCCTGGTAGGCGAAACGATCAGATCATTAATGATGACGTTCTGTGGTTGATTAAGCGCATAAACAACCGCATTCGCCACATCCTGCGGGCTGATGGCTAATTTATTAAGTTCCTGAGCCACTTTACGGCCTTCAGGATCAACTACCTTGTCCGCCCATCCAGTATTAATCACGCCGGGACTGATGGTGCTGACTCTGATCCCCCTATTAACGCCTAAATCTTTGCGCATAGATTCCGTCATGGCATGTACGAAAAATTTGGTGGCGCTGTAAACACCGGCACCTGCGTCAACCTGGTGCCCTGCCACGGATGCCATATTCAGGATCTGACCGTCATTTTTGCTAAGCATACCCGGCAGCACAGCCGCGATGGCGTTCAGATAACCTTTGATGTTGACGTCGACCATCTTATTCCAGTCGTCCCAGGCAACGTCGCTCCAGCCAGAAAACAGCATAAGCCCGGCGTTATTAATCAGGATATCTACTGAACCGTAAGTTTCAGCGGCATGTTTAACCAGCGCATGGGTATCTTCCGGACGGGTGACATCCGTGACCATACCGCAAGCGCGGCCGCCTTCGGCTTCAATATCGCTGACCAGTTTATCAAGACCGCTCTGATCCAGCGCTGCCGCAACAATATTCACGCCATGACGCGCCAATTCCAGCGCTGTGGCCGCACCGATTCCGGACGACGCACCGGTAATAACTGCAGTTTTGTTTTGCAGATAATTCATTTTATCTTTCCTTCCTTTAACTGGGGCGGGACGATATCCCGCCATCAACATTTAGTAATTCGCTTCTGGCCAGTCGGTGTAGCCCTTCGCGCCACCACCGTAGTAGGCTTCTTTCGGCGCGATGGTCAGTTCGGCGCCATAGCGCAGGCGTTTAACTAAATCCGGGTTGGAAATAAACAGGCGGCCAAAGGCGACGGCATCGATGATCCCGGCATTGCGACGACTGACAGCCATCTCCAGGTCATAGTTGTTGTTACCGATGAAAGGACCGTCGAACTGTGCGCTCAGCGCATCCATATCTACATCAGCAGGCACTTCACGTGAGGTTGCCGTTGCACCTTCAACAAAGTGCAGATACGCCAGGTTAAAGCGGTTCAGCTGCTGGATCAGATAGCCATACATCGCCATCACATTGCTGTCCGGTGGGGTATTACCCGCATCAGGGGTCACTGGTGACAGGCGGATGCCGACGCGGTCATTACCCCAGATATTAACGACCGCTTCAGTGACTTCCAGCGTCAGACGTGCACGGTTTTCAATAGAGCCGCCGTAGGCATCGGTACGCTGATTGGTTGAGTCACGCAGGAACTGATCGAGCAAATAGCTGTTTGCAGAGTGCACTTCCACGCCGTCAAAGCCTGCACGCAGGGCATTTTCTGCGGCATGCTTGTATTGCTCAATAATGCCCGGGATTTCGTCGGTTTCGAGCGCGCGCGGCGTTGATACCGGTACGAAGCCATTAACGGTATAGGTCTGGCCTTCGGCCTTGATTGCAGAGGGCGCGACAGGACGCTCGCCGTTGGGCTGCAGTTCAACGCTGGAGAAGCGGCCCACATGCCACAGCTGGCAGACAATTTTTCCACCTTCAGCATGGACGGCATCGGTGACTTTTTTCCAGCCGGCAACCTGTTCTTCACTCCAGATACCAGGTGTTGCAGCATAGCCACGGCCCTGAGCAGAGATGTTGGTTGCTTCTGAAATAATCAGGCCGGCGCTGGCGCGTTGCGCATAGTAAGTCGCATGTAGTTCATCTGGAATACCTTCTTCGCTGAAACGGCTGCGTGTTACAGGCGCCATAACAATACGGTTGGCCAGCTGAAGTTTCCCCATGGTAACTGGGGAAAATAAATCGGTACGGGTAATGTTATCAGTCATAGTCACTCCAAATAGTTGACCGGTCGGCTAGTAAATTAGTGAAAAAAAATGCGGCTACACGAGCAGCCGCTTAGTGGCATTCAATGCTTTATCAAATGACATATCAGGGTCATGAATTTTCGCCATCAGTGAGGCTCCCAGCCACAACTGGTACAGCTCTTCAGCGAGTTCGTCTGCATCAACATCACCGGACAATGAGCCGTCATGCTGCCCCTGAAGGATGCAGGCGGAGATCCTACTCACGATTTCACGCGTGCCTGTCGCCAAAACGCTTCGCATGCTGTCGTACTGATCACACACTTCCGCACCAAGCTTGACGACAAGACACTTACTTTCAGGGAGATCGGCACCCTGTGTCGTTTTCCAGAATGAGAAATAACGCAGCAGTCGCTCGCGGGCGGGTTCTGCTCCGCGCAGTTGTTCATCTACCTGAATAAGGTAATTGCTAAAGTAGTGCTCCAGTAAGGCCTCAGCGAACTCTTCTTTTGACTGAAAGTAGTAATAAAACGATCCCTTTGGGATCCCGGCGGCTTTGACAATTTCTGCCAGTCCGACGGCGCTGTAGCCTTTGTGGGTAATCAGCGTTCTTGCCACATCGATGATGTGCTGACGCACGTTAGTCGCTTGTTTTTTCATAATGCAGATACTGTAAATTAAAAACTGACCAGTCGTCTAGTTATCTGAGTTGCATTTTGTGCGATCAGTTTTTGTTCACTGGCAGTAATCGGGGGGCGTGCTGTCCAATCATTTTAAGGCTCTGTAGCGTGGCGCCGTCTTTGGCTTCTATCGACATCCCTTCCAGCAATGTATTCAGAACGGTTGCCATCGCGACGGTATTCGTGTTTGGCGGTAACTGCTTTTCCCGTACAGCCCTGCGTAAACGTTTATCGAAGAGGTCTTTTCCTTCCTGCCTGAGCGCGCTGACGGCCTGGACCACATCGGCGGACTCCTGCGAAACATTGATAGCAGCAAGCACTACCATGCAACCGCACGGCGCAGAGGGGGACAGCAGGATATCAGCTGATTCACTGAAGAAGTTATCAATGGCCTGATGAATATCTTCGACCTCTTCCAGCCTTTCCCAGGTTGCTTTCCAGTAAACCTTTTCGTAATAACTCACGGCTTCCAGAAACAGTTTTGCTTTGTTACCGAAGGCGGAATAAAGGCTGGGCGGATTAATTTCCATCGCTTGACATAACTCGGTGACAGATGCTGGTTCGTAGCCTTTTCGCCAGAAAATATCCAGTGCGCTAATCAGCGCTTTATCACGATTAAAACTCCTCGGTCTGCCCTTGGGTTTTTTGATGGCTGTATTTTCGCCTGACGTTTTCATTTCGGGTCTCTCAATGGATCGCTTGACACTTTACATAGTGATCACTATACAATAATAGAATTACTTAGTGAGCACTACAAAAAGAGAGCGGACGTGTGATTGAATCTGTTGCAAGCCTCAGTCTTTACCTGCAGTCCGCGGGCGCGCTGGGTATCGGAATTTTTTTCATCGCTTTTGTCACTGGAACGCTGCTTTTCCTTCCAGCTGCGCTTCTGACGGCACTATCAGGATTGCTGTTTGGCGTGACGGGCGGAACGCTGATGGCGCTGCTGGGAGGCATTACCTCTTCAGCGCTGGCTTTTGGGCTGGCCAGAAGTCGCCTCTTTCCGTTCGCATCACGGGCGGCTGCGAAGAGTCGCTACCTGAAGAGAGGCCAGACACTGGCGCAGCACAACGGCACCGTGCTGGTTCTGCTGCTCCGCCTGAGTTCGGTCGTGCCGTTTGCGCCGCTTAATTACGGTCTTGGTGCCAGCGGCATATCGTTTAAAAAATATATGGCGGCAACGGTGCCTGGCCTCGTTCCGGGAACCTTTATCTATGCCGGCGCGGGAGCTGCCGTATCAGACGTGAATGCATTATTCCGGGGTGATTTTTCCCCGCTTGAATTTATGCAGGACACCAGTGTGCAAACCGGCGCGGCTCTCGCGGCACTGGGCATGGTGCTCCTTTATCTGCTGCAACGGTGCATCAGAAAAAAGATGGGTATCTGAACGGATACCCGCTGTATTTACACGGAGAAAAACCTATGAACGACACAACTTATGTGCAGGATTATAACGACATTGTTGCAGTGCTTAATCAGTACAACGAGGGCGGTAAACAGGCTAAAAGCGAGGTCATGAAGCCCGCTTTTGATGAACAGGCCACCATTTTTGGCGTTGACGGCGACGGTAACCTCACTGGCGGCCCCATTCAGGGGCTGTATGACGTTATTGATCGCGACTTCCGCCCCTCCCCCGAGGCGAAGGCCGCTATCGTTCGCGTGGATATCGTCGGGACAGCAGCCAGCGCGCGCATTGATACCGATGACATTTCAGGCTTTCGCTTCACCGACTTTTTCAACCTCCTGAAGGTGAACGGCCAGTGGACCGTGGTCAGCAAGATTTACCATACCCACGTCACATCCTGATATCCATTCCGTCAGCTCACTGATACAGCCCGCAAGCAATATCTGCGGGCTGGTAAAAGAGGAAATGAAGATGAACAAAAATATTAAAGCTGTGCCCACCGCAGATTATAAAGCCGTCATTGAAACTGCAGGCAAATATATTGAAGGGCTGCGGATCGGTAACGCTGAAACGGTGGCGGAAGCCTTCCATAAAGACGCCGTAATGTATGGTTTTACCAACGGCAAACTGCTGGGCGGCCCGGTTGAAAACCTCTACGATTTTGTTCGTGAAAATGGCAGCGCGCCTGAGATCATGACCCGGCTGGATGTGCTCGCTATTACCCCGACCACAGCCGTTGTGAGGGTCGATATGGAACAGGATGCTATTGGGGCGGATTACAACGACTATCTGACCCTGATAAAAATCGATGGGCGCTGGCAGGTAATTGCCAAAGTTTATCATCAGTTTGAAGGCTGATATTTCATGAGTGGCCCATCATCTCATCCCGGAATAAAACTGCTGCTGCTGGGTGCAACCGGACTCGTCGGAAGCCATGTGCTGGAGCTGGCTCTGGCCAGCTCTGGCGTGGGTAAGGTTATCGCTCCGACAAGAAAACCGCTGCCGCTGTATTTAGCCAATCGGTCAAAGCTGGTCAATATGCTGATTGATTTTGATGCACCTGACCGGGATGACCCGTTGTGGCATGTGGACGCCGTTATATGCGCGCTCGGAACCACCATCAAACAGGCCGGCAGCCACGAGGCCTTCCGTCAGGTCGATTACGAGTACCCGCTGACGTTAGCCAGGCTTGCCAGAACGCACGGCGCGACTGTATTTGCACTGACGTCTGCAACCGGAGCCGATCCGTCCTCCCGTTTTTTCTATAACCGGGTAAAAGGCGATCTCGAGGAGGCTCTGGTACGCGAGCAATTCACTTCTCTGACGCT
Organism: Type-D symbiont of Plautia stali; assembly: GCF_001485335.1. Taxonomy (NCBI): domain Bacteria; kingdom Pseudomonadati; phylum Pseudomonadota; class Gammaproteobacteria; order Enterobacterales; family Enterobacteriaceae; species Type-D symbiont of Plautia stali. Next base: position 21,512 of record NZ_BBOC01000046.1, read on the forward strand.
CGTCCGGCCGGGAGTTATTGGTGGTGCAAGAACGGAAGTTCGCCCGGCTGAAACGGCGCTGAAACTGGCGTTAACCCTTTTCGCACCCATTTTACCGCGCCGATGGCAGCTCAACCCTGCGGCTGAAATAGCTAAACATCTGCTGGAGGCCACCCTCTCCGCTCCGCAGGGCGTGAAGATCGTTACTGCCGGAGAAATGACGGGTAAACGCTGAATTTATTAAAAAGGAAAAAGTGATGTCAGTAGTAAAATTTAATGCTGTTGTTAAAACAGATACTCACCGGGTATGGCAAACCCTCAGCCAGTTCGGGCGCATCAGTGAATGGCATCCGGCCATTAGCAGTAGTGAAATAGAAGAAAACCAGCCCGATGGCCTTCCGGGCTGTAAGCGCCGTCTGGTACTGAGCAATGGCGATGTTCTGCGTGAACAGTTGCTTATGCTTGATGAAGACAACCTGTCGTTTTCATACCGGTTTATTGAATCTCCGCTGGAGGTGGACAATTATGTTGCTACGGTAAGCCTGATCCCGCTGACGGGAAAAAATGAAACAGTCATTGTGTGGCAGGCCAGTTTTGAAGCCCGTTCACGCCACGAAACGCAGAAGATAGAAGAGGTCGTTATGGATCTCATCATGTCAGGTCACAAAAGCCTGGCCGATTATCTGCAGCAACAGTGAAGCCTGAGAGGACCGCCTGAACATGAATGATTACATCCAGCCTGTTGAACCTGCAAAGGCATATCGCCTGATCAATCATGGCCCGACAACGCTGGTTTCGGCACAGCATGACGGAACGAAAAATGTAATGGCTGCGTCATGGGTGTGTGCGCTGGATTATGGGCCAGCCCGGTTAACCGTTGTCCTTGATAAGGCGACCTTCACGCGAAAACTGATTGAACAGAGCCGTCACTTTGTGATTCAGGTACCGATCGCATCACAGGCTTCGCTGGTGCATCAACTGGGCTCACAATCCATGTTCAGCGATAAGGAAAAACTTGTCCGTTCAGGCGCGACGCTTTTTAACCTGCCCGACGTGGATGCGCCACTGGTTAAAGGGTGCGCCGCATGGCTTTACTGTGAGCTTATACCCGAAGAGCATAACCAGCAGGCCTATGATTTGTTCATTGGCGAGATAAAGGCTGCGTGGGCTGATACGCGCATTTTCAGGGATGGACACTGGCAGTTTGAGCACGCGACTTCTGACTGGCGAAGCCTACACTATATTGCCGGCGGACATTTCTACACCACTGGCGATGTACTCGAGGTTCCGGATGTCCCTTCAGACACACCCGGCGCTCCGCAGGGCTGAAATACCCGTCACAACTAATCCCTCTTCTGGCCACGCGGATCATGCCTGGCCAGCGTAATAATGTGTTCCGAAATGCGCCTTACCTCATCATCCAGTTTGTCCAGCGGTCGGTGAATCAGTCCGACGTCACGATAAAAAACGTTATTACCCAGACTTAACGTCCTCACCGCTGCAGGCCACCGGCGCCAGGCGCTGGTCTGGGGCAGAAGTGCGACGCCCACGCCGTTGCTCACCAGCTTGAAAATGGCTTCCAGTTCGTCTACTTCACAAATTTCCTTCACCACAAAATTCATTTCCCGCAGAAAACGGTCGACCCGGCGCCCACCGAAGGAGGAACGATCGTAACGAATAAATGGCTGGCTGGTCAGCAGCTCAGCGATATCGTCGCCGGCAACATTCTTCGGCAAAATAAGGTGGAACGGTTCGTGCGCCAGCGCGCTCCACCTCAGTCCCGGCGGCAGGGGAAAAGGCGGTTTGAGTATTGCTGCCATGTCTATTTCGCCGGCATCAACGAGATTTATCAGTTCCATCGACAGCCCCGGAATGACGCGTACACGGCAGGCTGAACCCAGTTTAAAGAACGACGTCAGCGCGTCGGGTAGCAGTGTTCGCTGTACTGAAGCGATAGCCCCTACCGTAACCGTCCTCTCCAGAGCGGTCCTATCCAGACGCTCGCCGAGGCCATCATAAAGAGACAGCAGCTCCTGCGCCTGAGTGACAAGTTGCAGACCCTTTTGATTCAGCCGGGCATTTCTTCCTGACCGGTCAAAGAGGGGGAAGCCTAAATCAGCCTCAAGCCGCTGCATTTGCGCGCTTACGGCAGCCTGTGTCAGCCCGATTTTATCCCCCGCTGCAGCGAAGGTTCCCTCTTTCGCCACCATTAAAAATGTTTTGAGTTCACGGATCATGGGCCCATCCTAATCACAAAAATAAATTGTACTATTCATATTTTAATATTGTTTTTAATCAATATAAATTATTCATAAGCTCATTTGTGACGGCAATGTTAAACATTAAGAAAGCCTGTCCTCAGGCACTGCGTGAAACGTTGCCCCTCTTAAACCCGAACACGCTTCGCCAGTTGGCGATAATTATTTTGAGGATACACACATGAGCCTTTCTCCCTTCCATCTGGCCATCCCTGTATACGATCTAAAAACGACGCGCCATTTTTATGGTGAAGTTTTTGGTCTGAATGAGGGACGATCTAGTGAACAATGGGTGGATTTTGATTTCTATGGTCACCAGTTGGTCATTCACGAGCATCCTAAAACGGCCTCACAGGAAAGTGTTCATTCAAACTCTGTTGATGGCCATGACGTGCCCGTTCCGCATTTTGGCATCATCCTGAAATGGGATGAGTGGGAGGCACTGGCAGAGCGCCTCAAATCGTTTAACACGAAGTTTGTCATTGAGCCTTATATTCGCTTTAAAGGGCAGGTCGGTGAGCAGGCCACCATGTTCCTGTTCGATCCCTGCGGTAATGCACTTGAATTCAAAGCGTTCAAAGATATGAGTCAGCTCTTCGCAAAATAATCACACGAGCACGGTCTCAGGCCGTGCCATGCCTACTTTTCACCCGAATATACAAATTGTGGCTCCCGTCGATTTCCGGCAGGGGTCGCCCTGTTTAATCAGAGGGCGTCATGACAAAAATAACACTGGTCTGGCAAATCGTTATTGGGCTTGTACTTGGAATTATTGTGGGATGGTACTTCAACACGCACCCTGAATATCAGCAGTGGGTCAGCCATGAAATTCTCAAGCCGCTTGGTGACATCTTTATCAAGATGATGAAAATGGTCGTGGTGCCGATTGTTTTCTGTTGCATGATTCTGGGCATAACCGGAAGCGGTGACAACAAGTCGTTTGGTCGAATGGGCGTGAAGGCGCTCGGCTATTTTTTTACCGTGACGGGAGTGGCCATCATCTTTGGACTGGTGCTGGCTAACCTTATTTCCCCCGGCGAAGGCACCAGTATTCAGGGAATGGCGCACGGCGACGGGCACATGAAGATGGAGCCAGCGCGCGGTGCTCTGGTTATTCTGCAGAATATCGTGCCTGATAACCTGTTTGTCGCGCTTTCTGAGGGTAAACTGCTGTCAGTTCTGTTCTTTGCCGTGCTGTTCGGCCTGGCGCTTAATGGCCTCCCGCGAAACAAAACGGCACCGATCCTTGGCGTTCTGCAGAGCGTATCCGATGGCATGTTCAGGGTCGTGTCGATCGTCATGGCTTATGCGCCGGTTGGCGTGTTCGGCATGATTGGTGCCACGGTGTCTACGTTCGGTTTTGCCTCTCTTCTGCCGCTGCTTAAGCTAATTGGCACTGTCTATCTGGGACTACTTTTATTTGCCCTGATTGTGCTGGGCGGAATCTGTGCGCTAATTGGTGAAAACGTCTTTAAGCTTATAAAGCATTTTCGTCAGGAACTGGTGCTGGCATTTTCAAGCGCCGCTTCTGCAGCAGTGATGCCCCAGCTGATGTACAAGCTCGAACGCTATGGCGTACCGGGGCGGATCGTCAGCTTTGTGGTGCCCGTCGGTTATGCTTTTAATCTTGACGGCGCTTCGATATTTCTCGGCGTGGCAACCATATTCGTCGCTCAGCTTTATGGTATCGATCTGACGCTGATGCAGCAGGTCATTTTAGTGGTGACGATGGTGCTGACCTCGAAAGGGGCTGCGGGTGTACCCGGGTTCGCCATTCTGATCCTCTCCGCCACTTTGGCATCTGCGGGGTTGCCCCTTGATGCTGTTGCCCTGATAGCCGGAATATTCCGTATTATCGACAGTGGTACGACGACCCTTAACGTGTTGGGAAACGTTGTAGCTCCACTGGTCATTAACCGATGGGAAAAAGAGCCGCTGTCCTTTGAAGGCTCTCAGCCCGACCTGAATAAACACTGATACAAATCTGCGGGGAACAGACCTGCTCCCCGCAGATTTGTAAATGTTAGCAACGTCCGCTCTTGGCACGAAACTGCCCATCAAGACGTTAGGGTGGGGCAGCCATGAGCGAAGCGGACGTCTGCAGTTTTCTTGCTACAAATGGAAAATGGCTTATTGCTCAACCTCGAACAGGTCAAAACTGAAATACCGCCACAACAAATAATGTTCATTGAGCCAGCCTCGCTCATGAAATTTATTTTTCGCCGGCTTGAAGGTAAATCAGGCTCTCCTCCTGAAACAGTGGAGTATGACGAGTTAGCCAGTTCAGTAGCATTTCAACGTTTTGCTTTATGGCGGAATTTTCTGGCCACACCAGATAATATCCGTCTCCGGTTGCCACTGCCTCCGGGAAAGGCAGGCAAAGCAAACCACTTCTTATCGCGTCAGTGCTCAGGAGCAGGTCGCCGACCGAAACGCCGTGTCCGCTCAGGGCGGCAAGATTTCCCTGCTCCAGCGTGTCGAATACCTTCCCTCCACTGATGTTCAGTCCCGCAAAACGCCCCGTCTTCTTGAGCCACCTCCGCCAGTCACGACGGTCCGGAGACGGATGAATAAGCTCGCAGTCAGGAAGAGACTCTTGGGCGCTGACAAGCATCGCAGGAGAACAGACGGGTATCAGCCACTCGCTGAAAAGCAGCCTGCTCTCTGTCCCTTCACCAAAATGACCGTTACCGAGCAGAATTGCACAGTCGTAGGGCTCGCGGCTGAAATCTACCTCATCCGTGTCCATCCAGACGCTGGTTATCTCGATCTGTGGGGTCGGATGGTTTTTGCGAAAATCGTTGAGCACGTCAAGAAGCCATCGCATGGTCAGCGTTGAGGGGGCTTTGAGACGCAGAAACTGGCTATGACTTTTAAAGGCATTACAGGCCTGCTCTATGCTCATAAACCCCTCGGTAAGCTGTCCCGCAAGAGTACGTCCAGCCTCACTCACTTTAACGCGTGGCCCGTTTCGCATGAAAAGCTCGCAGTCAAACCACGCTTCAAGCGTGCGTATGTGCCTGCTGACCGCACCCGGCGTTATATTGAGTAAATCTGCAGCTTTACTGAAGGAATTCAGCCGTGCGGCAGCTTCAAAAGCGCGCAGGGCATAAAGAGGGGGTAATGACATCAGAAACTCCAATGTGAGTTTTACTCACATTAAGCGTGAGTTTTATCCGTTTTTCAACCGCTCTACGTGAGTGAATAATCCTGTCCGAAAAAGTTAATGGTTAAATCTGGGCAAGCGTGCCGTCTAGATCGTCAACATACCTAAGGAAAAAACACCGTAATGAATGTGCCACTCCTGAGCGCCTATATTATTTCAGTAATGATGTTGCTGCTCACGCCCGGCCCGGTTGTGGCGCTCATCTCCGGCACCGCTGCCCGTTATGGATACCGGAGCGCATTTGCCACTGCTGTTGGCACAAACGGGGCTTCCCTCATGCTTATCGCTGTGGCCACACTGATGCTGAAGGGGGTGATTTCTCTGTCTCCGGCCTGGCTGAGTTTTCTCGGACTGGCGGGTTGTGTTTATATCGGATATGCGGCACTGCACAGTCTGTTCAGCACTCCCGAGGCAGGAACAACGGATACCGGGACAGGTGCGCAGAGCCGGGGAAGTTTTCTTCGCGGCTTTGTTACGGGAGTGTCTAACCCGAAAGACATCCTCTTTTTTGTTTCTTTCTTTCCTCAGTTCATTGCCGTAACGCAGGATTTCACCACCAGTATTCTGACGCTGAGTCTGGTCTGGATGATTTTCGACTTTGCCATACTGACGGTCTACATCCTGACCGTGAAAAAATGGATGCCAGCCAGGCATAACAGGAAAATAGCAATGACGTCATCGCTCTTTTTGCTTGCCGTGGCGGGATGTGAGCTTGTTTATAACGTTATTGAGATAACTTACAGTCGGCCCTTATGGGGGATGTTGGCCAACGTCTCATAGAAAAGGCGCGGAAAAACCGCGCCCTTCAAAGGAATGCTAAGAGGTTCTGGATTAATGTACTTAGTTAAGCAGACCCAGGTGCTCGACGAGGATCGAACTACCGATGCCGATTAGCACCACGCCGCCGAGGATTTCAGCCCACTTGCCAATTTTCGCGCCGAGAAAACGGCCCAACAGCATGCCGCTGGCAGCCATCACGGTAGTTGCCGCACCGATTGCCAGTGCCGTCACCACGATATTCACCTGCAGGAAGGCCAGGCCCACGCCCACCGCCATCGCGTCAAGGCTGGTGGCAATTGCGGTGGTCACCAGCAACCAGAAGCCGTGACGACGAGGTGCCTCTGCGGGCTCTTCTGCTTCTTTACGAATCCCTTCCACAATCATTCGGGCGCCGAGCACGAACAGCAACGTAAATGCCACCCAGTGATCCCAGTTCATGATGAACTGGCTTGCGGCAAGACCAATGCCCCAACCGATAACCGGTGTGATGGCTTCGATAACGCCAAAAATCAGACCGGTGCGCAGCACCTCTTTGAAAGGTGGGCGGTGCAGCGAGGCGCCTTTACCGATGGCGGCGGCAAAGGCATCCATTGACATGCCAAAGGCCAGAATGATGACAGCGTAGAAGCTCATAACGAATCTCAGGGTGCGCTTTCAAAGGGGGAAAGCGTGAATTTTTTAAGAGGTCGCTATCCTGCCACAAAAAAAAGAATAAAAAACCTTAAAATTCAACATGTTATAGCTATGGCTAAGTTTGATAGCCAGTGCTATAGATGCCGATAATTTAACCTGAGTGAATTTATGTTGGGTAGAAGGGCCGCAGCAGGTTCCTCTGTCGGCGCCTGTCTAACCTCAGAACACAACCGAATAATTCAGACCAAATGTGCGACCCCGGCCTTTGTAGGTGTAGAGTCCTGCATCGCCATAGGTTGGGCTGTAGAGGCCCGGCGCTCGCTGGCCCCACACCGTGGTGTAATCCTTATCCAGCAGGTTCTCTACGCTGAAGCTGAGTTTACCCACAGGCAGGCTGTAGCTGCCCAGCACATCGACGGTGTTATAACCCTCGATTTTCTTGCCATCTGCATCGGAGACATCGAATGTTTGTGTGCTCTGAACGCGCAGGTTCCAGTCGCCTGGCGCCCAGTTCAGCCAGGCGCTGACTTTGGATGGACTGGCGCTGTCGATGGTCAGTTTTTCCCATTTACCGTCTACGCGCGTTTCTGATTTGATGATGTTGAAGTTTGAGCCCGTGCTCCATTCGCTGTCACTGAAGAAGTAATCGACCTGACCTTCTACGCCATAAATCCGACGCTTATCGTCTTCCAGATTAATGGTCATGTCGGTTTTGTTGATGCTGATGGTCTTATCCGAGAGCGAATAGTAGGCCGCCAGCTGCGCGCGCAGATTATCACCGGTAAAGCGCCAGCCCAGCTCGTAAGCATCAACTTTAATCCCATCCAGCTTCGAATCATTAACGTTGACGCTGTTGGTCAGGTTGTAATGCCCGTTCGCCAACTGATAAGTGCCGGAACCGTAATATTTGGCCAGATCAGGGATTTCAAAGCCCTGTGAGAAATTGAACCAGACCTGCTGACGTTCGGTGATGCGGCCCAGAATCCCAGCATTAAACAGCAGATTATTGTAATCAGTTGAACCGCCGGGCACCGCGTCAGCAGAAGTTGCGCGACCTGTCGCTATCGCCTGCTGCTGCGCATAGCCAACAAAATCGTCGACCTTATTTTTGGTGTATTGATAACGAACGCCACCGTTTAATGTGATGGCATCAAAGTCGTAACTGGATTGCAGGAACGGTGCCAGGTTGGTGATGCTGTAGCCAGGATAACGACCGACATTATAGGCGTTCTCCAGCGTCATCCCGCCGCTTTGTGCCGCGGTGTTCAGGTCAAAGAACTGCTGATTGGCATCAAAAGTTTCGTGTTCAGCGTCCACGCCGTAAGTCAGTGTCAGGGCGTCGGTCGGTTTACTGTTGATGGTCAGCTTGCCGCCGTAAAAATCCGTTTTCTGCTGCGAAGCGCCAATGCTGGTGACGCGATTGCCGCTGAGGGTAGGGAAGGGGTAGAAGGTGAGATTTTCGTCACGATAGTAAATCTGTGCCACCAGGTCCTGGCCGATAAAATCGGTATTGGAATACTGCAGATTAATCAGATGGCGTTCGGTGCCAGGCAGGCGGTCAGAGTTGAGATTGCCTGCGTTGTAAGCCGTCGCAGAACCGGTTACGGCCGAGAAATTCTCACCCAGATACAACCCGTGCTTACCGTCTGATTCGCTTTTGAAGTACTGCGTGGTGAGCTGCAGTTGCTGATGCTCATCAATATTTACCGTCCCGGTGCCCATGATATCCAGACGGTCGGAGTACTGCAGTCCGGTCTGGGTATTATCAATGATCACCTCATTGCCTTTACCGTCATACCAGCCGCCATAACGCTGATAAGCAACCGACAGACGTCCGGAGGCGTTATCATTACCGCCGCTGACAGCAGCGGCGATATTTTCGTCGTGATCGTTATGGCTGTTAAAACCGCTTTTGAGGCCAGTCTGCAATTCAGCCTCGGTGCCCGCCTGGCCTTTTTTGGTGACGATATTAATTAAACCGCCGGTACTGCCGCCGCCGTAGAGTGAGGTTGCCCCTGAAATGACTTCAATGCGCTCAATGTTGAAGGGATCGATAGCGTCCAGCTGGCGGCTGTCGCTGCGTGATGAGTTGAGGCGGACGCCATCGACCATCACCATCATTGAGCGCCCCCTCATATTCATGCCGTAGTTGGTACGCCCCTGACTGCTCACGTCCATGCCGGGTATGAGCTGTGCGAGGACTTCCTTCAGCTCCTTACCGCCCTGCACCTGCTGTTCGATTTCCTGCTGCTCAATAATCCAGGTGGTTTGCGCCATTTCCGCCACGCTACGGTGTGTGCGGCTGGCGGAGACCACCATCTGATCGTCTTTAGACTCTTCAGCCCAGGCGCCTGAAGAGAGCATGGCGAGCAGGCAAGGTTTTAATAACCAGAGATACGGCTGTTTCATTTTTTTATTTTCTTCCGATGAAGTGTTCAAGACAGAGTCGGTGTTCACCTTCGGGCTATCTGGTATGGGTACAGCGCAGTCACAGCCACCCGATTCGGTGAATATTAAAACCTTATGATAAGTAAGCTATCCTCATCATATTTATGAGAATGATTATCGCGATGATAATCATTTCATTTACACTTACAACCAAAATTGTAATATTTACACACACTCAGGTGCACAAAGCAGACGGATTCATAACAATTTGTGCGTCTTAAAACGCCTGAATTTCCGGGGGAGTAGATGCATGGATAACGATCATCAACGACCTTGGCATCTGGCGCAGTTTTCAATGATTATGAAAATTTAATATTCTTGGGTGATCTCAGGTGACAATCACTCGCGTTGAGCGCGATAAGCATCAGGAAAAGAGATGGCGACCATTCCCAGTTACCAGGTATTCAATGTTGTTCTTTCACAGAAGAGATGGCTTTCTCCTTCGCTGGTGAGTTGCGTGTTCACCGGCGAAGAGGTGGGCAGGATGAAGATGGATGGGCCCGATCAGCGGATCAAAATACTCTTTCCGTCGGTCAAGGGCGTAGCCTCTGCATTGACGGCAACCGGCGACTGGTGGGAGCAAATTAAAGCGCTTCCGCACGAGCAAAGGCCGACAATGCGGACCTACACGCTTCGCCACGTCAATGCTGCCAAATGTCTTATGGAGGTTGAGTTCGTTGTCCATGGTACAGAAGGGCCTGCTTCGGCTTGGGTTATTAGCGCCAAGCCCGGAGATGCCCTACAGATTGTCGCTCCCAATAAACAACATACTGCTGACAGCGGCGGGTATGAGTGGAGACCCGGTTCCAGAGTGGAGCGCGCCTTGGTGGTGGCGGACGAGACCGCTCTGCCAGCGGTGAAAGGGATTCTTGAACAGACGGCAAAAATGTCTGTGCCGCCTTTGCTACAGATTTTCCAGGAAGTCCCGCTGACAGAGGATTGCCTCGACTGGCGTGAATATGCGTTTGCTGAAGTGTATTGGCTGCCGCGAGACACCACAAAAACGTCCCACGGCGCGGCATTATTGCACGCGGTTAAGGCGCATGTGCATATCCCTGATTACGCCCTGAGTGCAGATCAGAAGGAGGGGAGGGAAGTTGAAGAAGATGTTTTATGGCATGGCGCTGAGGCGGAAGGCAGCCGGTTTTATGGCTGGATAGCCGCGGAATCATCTGCTGTAAAACATATCCGGCGATATCTGGTCAGTGAGCGACATGTTGCCAGTGAGAACGTCAGTTTCATGGCGTACTGGAGCAGAGGACAAGGCTGATGAAGTCTCTTACAGCGCAGCAAGGATAGCGGCTTCCATTTTCTCTGGGGTGGTTATCGGTGCAAAACGCCTGAACGGACTGCCCGCATAATCGGCCATGGAGATGAACTGCCCACGCAGGCGAGTGGCATCAAGCTGATAAAACGGGCTCATGTATTCATCCTCAACGCAAAAGCGGGTCGGTGTAGCTGACTAATCGAAGAACACCATGCCTTGATACGGCTTAATTCGACAGGCACTCAAACGGCTTTCAAGATCGCCATCGTGAATCTCAAGCTTATGACCATCGGGATCTAAAAGGTATATAGACTTTCCCTCGCTCTTGTTGGTCTTCCATTCCTTGACACCAGATGCTCTTAATCGCGCGGCAAATCCGTCAAATGCTTCCCCTGAAATACTGAAGGCATAGTGGGTGTAGTCACCCCCTACCGCTACGCTATCGACGGACAGGCACAACCAGAGATCGCCCAGTGCGAGATAAGCACCATGATCCCATTTTGCCTTGGGGGCGAAGCCAAGCGTCTCAGTGTAAAAATTCAGGCTATTTGTCAGGTCACTGACTGCAAGGGTGATGTGGTTAAGTCCGGTCAGCATGCGACACTCGTAAGCAGGATATAGAGGGGGTTAATTTAAATGATTTCAATGTGCTTGTCGGTTTTAAAATCTGCACTTACCTTACTCAACATCATGACTGGCCGTCATCTGTTTCGTTCGGTAATGAAGAGAAGGGGGATGGTGTTCTCCTGGCGGAAAGCTGGCAAAAGGTAGGGTTTAGAAGGCAACTATAAGCGAGGAGCGAACATTGCTAACAGCTTTCTGTATGAATTATCAGGGAGTAGCTCAATTTCTATAATGAGGTCCATTTATATATTTACTTTTCCTGGCCAAATTCCTAAATCTCTTTTTCGGTCTCACAATTCCTTAACTCAAACTAGACGTTTTCCGCGCACTACGTAGATACTCATTACACCAGATGCCAAACATTAAATTTCTGAAACAAATTATATCAGCGACTTAACTTCTAGCGCAGCGGAGCGCCGTTGCGCGCGTTGTCTTTCTCTGTTGAGGAATACTTTGTGTACAAATTAAATCCGGTGTTACTGAGCCTTGTGGCGGCGCAAGGTTTGATGTTCCCTATCTCACTGTCGTGGGCGGCGGAGTTAAAGCCTTATACGCCTGAAATTAATGACAATAAAGTCGGGGCTTATTGCTTATGTAATGGTTCGACGCAAACGCTGCGCGGATTACCACAATTCGCGCCCGGTGAAAGCGGCGCAACCACGGTGACGTTTGAGGAATTACAAAATATTGGTCGAATAATTCATGACAACCTAATTGGCGAGCAGCGTCTGCAAATAGGCCAGCAGAATTACACCATTCAAATACCGAATTACGAGGATTGGACATATACAACGTACGACGTTTATAACACCGCTGATTTAGTGGATTTACCGAGTGTCGGCCTCGATACCGTAGTGCCAGATTATTATGATGTAAACGACAAACAATATATTAATGCGCGCATCGGTTCCGTCAGCAATGGCACGCTAAATATCGATATTGGTGTACATGGCGCAGCGGCTAATTCCGCTACTAATAGCTGGTCGATGGCGGCCAAACAAAGCCAACTGTTTACCGCTACCAATAAAGGTCATCTCGACTGGAACGCGAATAATCGCATCACTTTTACCGCGGCTACGCCCCCTTTTAGCGACGATCAGTTGGTGTACACTGCCGAAAGCGTGGTGGATTATGCCGGTGAAATTAGCGTTATCACCCTGGATGGTGGCATCACGTCTTTCACAATCAACAATATCAATGATTTACGAAACTACAATGCCTGGCTTATCGAGCAGGTTACCCTCGCCAATCTCAGCACCTATAACTACAACGCCGAATTCCACAAAGCCTTCAGCCTGCGTGACGCACAGTTGGTGTATCGCATGGGGGCTAAAAACGTTGACGATGAAGTGACGCAACAGATTTATGATCAGGTGGTGTTGAGCGCCGATGGCCCGAATGCCAGCGTCAAAATCAATCGTGGTAAAACTCTGGAAGTGTTGGATAGCCACAGCGCAGTGATGCGCGCCAGCAGTGGCGCGAAAGCGTTGATTAATGGCAAGCTCGCCAGTACTGGCACAGGTTTAGAGTTAATAAATAACGCGCGTGGCCGTAACAACGGTGTGATCAATGCCGGGTTCCTCAACAACGCTAACGGCAAAGGTGTGGATAGCAGCACTATCGGCAGTGGGGAAAGCGGCGTGCTTGTCAGCGACGGCAGCCGCTTTAGCAATTATGGCGTAATCAACTTCCAACCCGGCGATGGCCCCGGTCAGGCGATTTCGATCTACGATGCGCGCGCGACTAATCACGGCAACATTAATATCGGTGTCACTGAAACTGTAGGCAGTTGGGGCACCGATGGCGTGAGTGTCACCGGCGATTTTACGAATGCCAAAAACGGCACGATTTACATCGGGCGCACGCCGCAAAATCGCAAAACAGATACATCCAGCGATGTGGCGGTAAATCTCAGTGGTGGCGTCACTGGCATCAGTGCGTTTTTCGGTTCCAGCGTGGTCAACAATGGCCGTATCGTGATCGGCTCGCTGGTGCAAAATGCCGTTGGCATGTTGGCTCAATACGGTTCAAGTGCCATCGCGCGCAATAACGGTGTCATCGATGTGAACGGCACGGTTGAAGGGCAACCGCGCGAGAATATCGGCATGCTGGTGGTTGATTCCGGCAGCGGCGGCAATGTCGGCAATGGCAAAGCGGGCACCATCAACCTCAACGGCTACAACAGCACCGGCCTCAAAGTCATCGCCCACGGGGGCGAAAGCGCTGAAGCTTATTCTCGCGGTGCCATCAACATCCTCAGTGATACTGGCCAATATGGCACAACCGATAACAACACTGCCGTTTGGGTCATCGGCGAAGAGGGCGGTAAGGCCGTCGCCAACGTTAGCGGACCGATTCAGCTTGGCGGTAACGGTGCGATCGGTATTCGCGCCGAAGGCAACGCCACGGTGAACGTCAGCGCCAGCGCGATTCCGGTTGCCGGACCGCGCGATATCTGGGGGTTGGAACGGCAAATCAGTTTCTACACCAAAGGCCAAAACGCCAAAATCAACCTGCCGAAAAACGGCAGCTTCTCGACATCGGTTGTCGACGGCACGATTTTCCGCGTGGAGGATGGCGCGGAATTTGATGGTCGCGGTTTAACCCTTTCCATGAACGAAAGGGGGACAACGGGCGTGTATGGCAGCGGCGTGGGAACCCAGGTTAATACTAACGGCGCAACGCTAAATATTGGCAATGGGGAAAACGGCGGCATCGGGGGCACCGGGCTAAAAATTGCGCATGGCGCGCAAGGGACGATTGATGCCGCGACACGCTTAAACCTTGATGGTTCTAGCGTGTTGGCAGCAGAAGTTGATGGCTTAGCCTACACGTTGCAAGGCGTGGCCATTGATTTCGAACACGGATTCAATACCGATACGCATCTCACCAACCATGCTGAGATATACGGTAGCGGCAGATTCCAAATCGGCTTAATCGCCCGCAATTTAGGTCAGCTCACCAACACTGGCGACATCACTTTTACCGGCGAGGACAGCGCGGGTATTTACGCGGAGGACGGTGCGAAGGTGACCAACAGCGGCACCATCAACATGACGCTGCGCGGGCAAGCGCTGTATGCCTATGGTTTGCAGCGTCGCCTCGATAGCGCCCCGCTGACCGAAATCTCCAACAGCGGCACCATCAACATCTACAACCGCGACAGTTTTGAGTTGAACACCACCGTTGGTCTGGTGGCCAGCAACTACCTGGCGCGCATCTACCAAAACGGCACCATCAATCTGTATGGCGAAGAGGCGATGGGCGCCAACGCATTCTTAGGCGGTCGAATCACCTTTGGCGCGGACAGCCGCATCACCTTCAACGACCCGAATCAAACCGGTTATCGCGCTGCCGATGAGGGCACGCAATTAATCAGCAACGGCAACAATGTGGATGTGCGCACCGCGAATTCCACGTTGTATGACATCAGTAATGGCGCGTGGTTGTACACGCAAGCACCCGGCAACGTGATGCTCAGCGGTGAAAATAGTCGCGGCATTGTGCTGAGTGGTGAAGGCACGCAAGTGTCCAGCACCGACAATTATGTCGCGAGCGGCAAAGGTGCCAGCGTAATGAATGCCAGCAACCGCGCCGAGGGCGTGATCAGCAGCGGCATTACGCTCAGCGGTGAAAATACCACTGCCGCGATTGCCAGCGGCGACGAAACGGAAATCTACGCAGCCTCCACCATCAGCGGCAACGGCGTAAACGCGACGGCGTTTGATGTCAGCGGGGGTGCGCGCCAGTTTAACCAGTATCAAGGCGTGGTGGATCTCAGCGGATCGAACAGCATCGGCGCGCGCGTGCATGACGGCGGTAACTTCATTAATCGCGGCAGCATGCACATTGCGTCAGGCATCGGCATCGATGTCAGCAGCGGTTACGGTCAATATGTGCCGGTAGATAGCTCGTTGCGTGTCGATGATGGCATTGCGGCAATGCGCGTCGGCAGCGGCGCATGGATGAAAATCTACGGCGACGGCCAAGGCTACAGCGAGATGCAGGCCAACGGCAGCGCCGACGGCTTGTTGCTGGATGTCGGCGCGGATGGGTTCGAAGCTGACAACATCACTATCGGCGCGTACGGCAGCGGCAGCGCGATCAACAACCGCGCCGAAACACCGAACATCAATTTGGATAACGTGCGTTTAGAGGTCGCAAACGGTAACGGCATTCGCTCGGCCACCTCATTCAATTCCGCTGGCAGTGCACAAATTAACGTTAGCGGTTCGGGCACCGGTTATCGCTTTGAAAACGCCAATGGCTCAACCACCAGCAACGATCTGGTGATTGGGCCGGAATATTCGATTGTGGTAACAGGAACCGGCAATGGCGTGATCGCCAACACCCGCGGCAACGTGATTTCTCAGGGCCTAATTGATATTCAGGCGGCGAACGGCGGCTCGGCGATTGTCACCAAAACCGCCAGCCAGGTGATTAACCTGGGCACCATCAGCTCACAAAGTCGCGTTGCGCCGCTGATCGATCTGCGCAGCGGGCAAACGGTGTTTATCAATGAAGGCATCATTAATGCGCCGTTCCCTGATCAGGTTGTCGTGGCAGGCGGCGCGACCGATGACGTCATTGCGCTGTTGGATGGTGCGGTGGTCGGCGATGTGAACACCGGCAACGGACGCGATGAACTGATTGTCACCGGCGGCACCATCAAAGGCAGTTTGACGATGGGCAGCGGCGCAGCTAATCAGGCCACGGTGCAGAAGGTGAGTCTGGCTGATACGCGTCACATCACCACGGAAAATGGCGCGGGCAGCACGCTCAATCTCAGCGAACTCAAGGCTCGCGGCGGTTCGTTCGCCAGCGATGATGCGGCAAAAGGGACCAATCTGGGTTCGGGCTGGAGCACGCTGAACTTCCACAACACACAATGGACGTTAACCGACAACCTCAAACTGGCGCACAGCACGATTAACGTGGATGCGGGAAGTACGCTCTACGCGGGTGACAACGTGCATCCGCTGTTGCAGGGCGGAACCCGCGATTCACTGGTGGTGAATAATGCGGGCACCCTGGATCTCACCAACGGCGGCAACACGGCGGCGAATACGCTGACGATTGACGGCGAACTGGTATCGGTGGGCGGCAGCGTCAAGCTGAACGCCACAGCGGCCAGCAGCGATGTGGTGCTGGTGAATGGCGCGGCATCGGGCGTGACGCAGATTGAAGCAAAACTCGCGGGAGCACCGCTGTTCGACAGCAACGGCGATGGCGCGATCACTGCGAACGAAGGCGTCTCGCTGGCGCAGGTTTCCGGTAGCGCGAATGCCAACAGCTTTGCGCTGAAAAGCGGCTATGTCGCATCCGGGCCGTGGCAATACGGTTTATACAGCTTCGCACCAGGCAGCAATGGCGCAGCCCGCAGCGTGTGGGATTATCGACTGGCGAACGTCTTCGTGTGCGAAGACAGCAGCCTGTGCCAGCCGACAGCAGGCAGCGCACAAAGCGTTGCGCGTCTGGCGGTCACGCCGCAGGTGCCGTCCTACATCTCTGCGCCGGTTGGCCTGGCTTATTACTCGCTGGCAATCACCGACGATCTGCATAAACGCCTCGGTGAACTGCGCCAGCAGCAGGCAAATCCGGATGCGGTTGGCGGCGAGATGTTTATCCGCTACATCGGCTCCAACCTGAAATACCAGACCAGTCAAAGCGTCAGCCATTACGGGTACGACTTCGATCTCGACTACAGCGCGGTGCAGCTCGGCGGCAACGTCATTCGCGTGGATGGCGCGGACAGCAGCCTGCGCGGCGGCGTGGCCTATACGCGCGGCAACACGCGTATTCTCCCGCACGCAGCAGATGGCTACAGCTCGACCAGCTTCGACAGCGACACGCTTTCGCTGTACGGCACATGGCTTCGCGACAGCGGATTTTACGTGGATGGCTCGCTGAGCTGGGGCTGGCATCGCGGCGCGACTGACATTGCACGGCAGAAAGATGTCGCCAAACCAAAAGGCAACGGCTGGACGGCTTCGGTTGAGACGGGTTATCCGCTGGAACTGGGCGGCGGCGTGCGCATCGAACCGCAGGCACAGATCACCTGGCTGCAAATGAAGATGGACAGCTTCACCGACCGCGATAACACCCGCGTTTCCTACGACGATTACAGACAGACGATTGGCCGCGTCGGCGCGCGCGTGGATAAAACCTGGCAGGACGGCAGCGCGAATCAGTACACGCCGTATCTGCGCGTAAATTACACGCAGGGTTGGGGCGGCACCGCAAAAGCGAAGATCGGCGCGGCGGATGTTGGCGGCGGTGAAACCTTCGACAGCGGCAAGTTCGGCAAAATGTGGGATGTCGGCGTGGGCGGCACCGCAACGGTGAATAAGGATGTGGCGCTGTACGCCGAAGCGGATTACCGCAAAGAGATCGACGGCAACGGCGCGAAAGGCTGGCGCTACAACGCGGGCGTGCGCTGGTCGTTTTAATTGCACCGATCTCATCACCGCTAAGAATTGTGTTTTAAAGTTCAATACACTCACTATTCGGTGGATGGCGCTTACGCCATTCTGTCGGCGCCAGATCAAAGTGCTGTTTGAAGGCGCGAAAGAAGTGCAGTTGGTCATTGTAGCCGACCGAACAGGCGATGACTTTGATGGGTAACGACGCATCCTGCAGCAGGTTCTTCGCCATACTCATGCGCACATTGAGCAAATATTGTTTGGGGCCAATGCTGAATGCCTTCTGAAACAGTCGGCTGAGATAGCTGCGATCAAGACGACAATGGTTGGCAATGTCGCCGATGCTGATCGGATTTTGGTAGTTGCGTTCGATAAAGGTCGTGGCCTGGTCGAGATGCTTGTTGTCGCCATTCGAAGCAACAACATTGCCTTTGCCATGGCTGATTAAAGCATCAAATAACAGGCAGGTTAGTCCAGCCAGTTTAATCGGGCGCGTGGTGTCTTCGGCAATTAATGAGTCGAGGGTTTGTTTTATTTCGCCACTGTCCTGCGGATTTTTTGCGGTCCATAGCGGGTGTTCGCGGCGTAATCCACACAATTCAAAGGTACGTTGGGCAATGAGACCATCCACTTCCAGCCACATATATTCCCATGGTGTTTTTTTATCCGCGATGTAAGTGGTAATTTGATGTGGATAAATTAAAAAAGCTTCGCCCGCCGTGACGTTCCAGCTGCCTTGTTCCGAGGTCAGGCTGCCTTTTCCTTTGACAATATAATGCAGCAAATAATGTTGCCGCACCGCTGGACCAAAACGGTGTGAGGAGGTGCAGGCTTCATGACCGAACTGATAAATATTAAGTCCAAAATGCAGCATGTGTTCCGGCAGTAAGTATTTCTCCATATCGCACCCGTTAACTTGACGTTTTACATGCCTTTGTAGCACACAAGCCAGACGGCAGATGCGGCTTTAAAGCAAAGGGAAAGCATAGTGAGAAGCACATCACACTTTGTTATGCGTCGTTTTTTTCTGCCATAGCGATGTCACATTTATACATATCACTTCCTGCTAAGCGCAATTATGTTTAAGTCACTCAGTCGAGAATGACTTAATAAAGGTGATGAGATGAAAATAACGTTCATTGGAGCGGGAAGCACTGTTTTTGCCAAAAATGTGCTGGGCGATGTATTAGCAACGCGGAGTATCTCTGACACCGAAATTGCACTGTACGATATTGACGCGCAGCGGCTTGATGAATCTTACAAAATGCTGACGAATATTAATGTCAATATTAACGCAGGTCGTGCGCGCATTGAAAAGTATGTCGGTGTGGAACAACGTCGTGCGGCCTTAAATAAGGCGGACTTTGTCATTAATGCCATTCAGGTTGGTGGTTACAAACCGAGCACGTTGATTGATTTTGATATACCTAAGAAGTTTGGTTTACGCCAAACCATTGCTGACACGCTTGGCATCGGCGGACTCTTCCGGGCGCTGCGCACCTTGCCAGTGATGTTTGATGTGGCGCGTGACATGCAACAGGTCTGTCCAAATGCCTGGCTGCTGAATTACACCAATCCGATGGCGTCGTTAACAGGCGCGATGCTGCAACACACTGGTGTGAAAACCGTCGGTCTGTGCCATAGCGTGCAGGTTTGCGCAGAAACGTTACTGAAAAGCGTTGATATGCCGACCGATAATGTCGTGTTTAACATCGCAGGCATCAATCACATGGCGTGGCTGCTGGATATTCGCCGTAACGGCGAGGATTTGTATCCTGAAATTCGCCGTCGTTCGCGTGCGCTCAACACCAGGCACGATGACATGGTGCGCCATGAGATCATGCACCAGTTTGGTTATTACGTCACAGAATCCTCTGAGCATAATGCAGAGTACATGCCGTATTGGATCAAGCGTCATTATCCCGAGTTGATTGAACGCTTTAACATTCCGTTGGATGAGTATCCCCGTCGATGTGTGGAGCAGATTGACCGCTGGCATATGCAGCGTGAGCAACTCACTAATAATGAAAACCTGACGCACACGCGCAGCCTTGAGTACGCGTCATACATTATTGAAAGCATGATGCTGGATAAGCCGTACAAAATTGGCGGCAACGTATTGAATAACGGTCTGATCACCAATTTACCGCGCGAAGCCTGCGTGGAAGTCCCCTGTCTGGTCGATGCGCAGGGCATTACACCGTGCTACGTCGGCGATTTGCCGCCGCAATGCGCGGCGCTCAATCGCACCAATATCAACACCCAGTTACTCACCATTGAAGCCGCCGTGACGCGCAAAAAAGAGCATATCTATCACGCCGCGCTGCTCGATCCGCACACTTCCGCTGAATTGTCGATTGACGACACGGTTCGACTTTGTGACGAGCTTATCGCTGCACATGGCGATTGGTTGCCGTCATATAGCTGATTTCCAGTGTGTTTCAGGTAAATTACTCGCGCTGGCTGACAACTGCTTCATGGCTGTCGGTTGCAGCCACGCGCCGCAGGAGAGTGAACAATGAGTGTGTCTCTGAAAACGAAAATCAGCTATGGCATAGGTGCCTTCGGCAAGGATTTTGCGATTGGCATCATTTATATGTACCTGATGTTTTACTACACCGACGTGGCCGGTATTTCGATGGGCATGGTGGCGACCCTGTTTCTGGTCGCACGTTTCCTGGATGCGTTGGCCGATCCCATCATGGGTTGGATTGTCGAGCGCACCCGCACGCGCTGGGGGAAATTCAAACCGTGGATTTTGGTTGGTACCCTGGTCAATTCAGTGATGCTGATCGCGGTGTTTAGTGCACATCACTTTCACGGTACCGAACAGATCCTGTGGATATGGCTGACTTATCTGCTGTGGGGATTCACCTACACCATTATGGATGTGCCGTTCTGGTCGCTGGTGCCGTGCATCACGCTGGATAAACGTGAAAGAGAAGCCCTTATCCCGTGGCCACGATTTTTCGCCAGCTGCGCAGGCTATTTAACCGGCGTGATTGGGCTGCCAGCCATTCGCTGGCTCGGTAATGGCAATCAGGGTGATGGCTTCCTCTTTTTCACCTACATCATCGTGTTCTTCTTCTTGGTCTGCACCCTGGTAACGCTGCTCAATGTGCATGAGCGCTATTCATCCGCTAATGCAGCGGCTCACGATGAGAAGCACAGCCTTGGCGCGGTGCTGCGCATGATTACGCGCAACCGGCCGCTGTTTGTGCTGTTGATTATGGCGCTGGCGTGGAATCTGGCTTACAGCATCATTAATGCGTTTGCCGTTTATTACTTCAAATATGTGTTTGATCGCGAAGATCTATTCCCGTGGTATATGGCGTTTGCGGGGGTCGCCAATCTGGTGACGATTGTGCTGTTCCCGCGTTTAGTACGCATCTTCTCGCGTCGTGTGCTGTGGCTCAGTGCGTCGGTGTTGCCGGTACTGAGCTGTATGATGCTGGTGGCCATTGCCTTGTGGTCACCACAGAGCGCGGTGTTGATTTCCCTTTCTGGTGTGTTGGTGAACATTGGCAACGCGCTGTTCTGGGTGATGTTGGTGATTATGGTGGCGGATACCGTAGATTACGGCGATTACGCGTTGGGCGTGCGTATTGAAAGTATCGCTTATTCGGTACAAACCATGGTGGTAAAAGCGGGTGCGGCCTTTGCTGGATTGTTTATTGGCGCGATGTTGGGTCTGGTGGGTTATGTTCCTAATGCGGTCCAGACTGCGAATACGCTGTTCGGCATGCAAGTCATTATGGTGGGAGCGCCGCTGCTGTTCTTTGCCATCACCGTTTTTGTCTATCTGCGTTACTACACGTTAGACGGGAAATTACTGGATGAAGTGCAGCATTGGTTGCAGCGCAAATATGGCGTAGAACCCGCCCCAACAGCGCAGCCAACAGCAGGCGCTGCGCCAGTGGTACAGGAAGTGCGTAGCTCAACATAACGTAGGTTTAATGAGCATTCACATCCAAATCAATCACCACTTTCCCCACATGGCCGGCAGATTGCAGGTAGCGGTAGGCTGCCTGCGTCTTATCCAACGCAAATACACGGTCAATCTCAGGTACAATCCTGGCGGTTTCAACCGCTCTGACTGCTGTCCTCAGATCCGCGGTCGATCCGGTATTATTCCCGATGATATTCAACATCTTCTGCATAATCGGCAGCACAGGAACGGTTAATTCCGCGCCGCCCACAAAGCCAATCACAAATATCGTGGCGTTATAAGCTGCGGCGGCGATCGATTTTGCAAAGGTTGCCGCGCCCACCGATTCCAGCACCAGATCTGCGCCATGGCCATGTGTTAAAGCCAGCACGCGCTTATCCCATTCTGGTTCTTCGCGGTAGTTAATCCTCTCATCGGCGCCCAGCGCTTTCACTCTTGCCAGTTTCTCATTGGAAGAGGAGAGCATAATCACGCGTGCACCTGCCGCTTTCGCGTATTGCAGGGCAAACAGGCTGACGCCGCCGGTGCCGAGCAGCAGCACAGTGCTGCCAGGCTGGACTTTACCGCGAGTGATCGCGTTCCATGCCGTGGTGGCGGCGATCGGTAAGGTGGCGGCCTGCTGCCAACTAAGGAAATCGGGGATAGCGACCAAAGAATCGGCTGGAACAACGGCGTATTCTGCCAGCCCGCCATGATTGGTCACGCCTCGTAACGCGTGATGATGTTCAGCGCGAATCGCCCCAGCATGCCAACGGTACATCATGCCCGGCACGACGCGTTGTCCGACTTGCCAACCACTCACGCCTGCGCCTAATTCGACGATCTCTCCCGCGCTGTCTGCGCCGGGAATAATGGGCTTGGCGATATCGCCAAACTGTCCGGTGGCCAGCGCTAAATCAAGATAGTTGAGGCTTACGGCATGCTGGCGGATCAGCACTTCACCATAGCCTGGCTGCGGGCAGGGCAGTTCGGTCAGATTCAGGGCGTCGATGGATGGGGCAGTAAGTTGAATGGCTCGCATAGTGATCTCCTGTGTAATAAGTCCATCCAGTGTGGCGTTAAAAAGGCGCTATAATCGTTGCCAAAACCAAATCAACGTTGCACAGGAAGCAATAATGCAGGATGACGATTTTCGCCAACGCGAAGCCTTTCTGGCCGTGGTACGTGCAGGCAGTTTTAGTGCGGGTGCGCGCGCGTTGGGGCGCGATGTTTCAGTGGTTTCACGCCGTATTGCGGCACTGGAAAAACGGCTGGGCATACGCTTGATTGAGCGCACCACGCGACGCATTCGTCCCACGGAAGAGGGGCAACGCTATCGACAAAAAATTGAACTGGCCGATGAGTTGTTGCGCGAAGCCGAGGAAGAAGCGCGTCGGCTGGCCGTGCGGCCAGCAGGCACGATCCGTGTTGCCATGCCCGCCGCTTTTGGCCGCTGCTGGGTCTCTCCCGCGTTACCGGAATTTCTGCAAACCTATCCGGATATTCGCCTGTGGTTAAACTGCAGCGATCACTATGTCGATTTGCTGGGTGATAACTTTGATATGGCGATCCGCATTGGCGTGATGGCCGATAGCCGCCTCATCGCGCGTAAACTGGCTGATACCTGTCGGGTGCTGTGCGTTGCCCCCGATTATCTGGCGCAGCATCCGCCTTTACTCAAACCGCAGGACCTGCGTGAACATGATTGCCTCGGTTTTACACCGATGCACAGCTGGCCAGAGTGGCGGCTGGTGAAGGAGGGACAACAGGTCTCTGTACCCGTGAAAACCCGCTATGAAAGTGATGATATCGATACCCTGAAAGAGGCGGCTAAAGCAGGCTTGGGTGTATTAATGGCCGCGAATTGGCTGGTGCAAAAAGAGCTGGCCGAAGGCTCGTTAGTCGCAGTGATGACAGACTGGCAGCCCGCAGGTGAGGATGGCGTGTGGCTGGTGAAACCCTCCAGCCAGTTACAGTCGGCGAAAATCAGCGCGTTAACCGATTGGCTGGTGAAGTGGTTTGCAGTGCCGCGCTGGTAAGCCGAAACGGATGTGGCGGCCTCAAAGCCTCAGCCTAAAAAGGGCACATAGGCTGAAAAGCAGGCTGGGGGCGTACCGGGGCTGGCAATCCGCAGCGCTGAACGGAGTGAGTCTGCCAGGAGAGCCCGCAGGACGCGGGCGAAAGGTGGCGCTGGAACATGGATGTTCCATCGGCACCGGTCCGTAAGGCAGACGAATGAAGAGAAGGCACCGCGTCAGCGGCGCGAGGACCGCCAGCCCCGGA
>NZ_BBOC01000047.1:0-44556 GCF_001485335.1 Type-D symbiont of Plautia stali
GGTTCTGCACACCTGCCCCCATCCATTGAGCGCGGCCAGCGACTATCCGCGCCAGCTGGTGCAGATCGAACTCGATGCCCAACGCGCGCCGCTGCCAGAAATTTGCCTGCAACGTGGAGAAAACCAGCGCGGCCTGCGCAATAACGCGCTGTATCAGCTGCAAGGAGAAGTGTGATGATCAATGAAAGTGTACTCAACCTCGCCGATGCGCAATTCCAGCAGCAGGTAAATGCCGGGGATTACTGGCTGCAGCGCATTGAAGCGGGCCAGACGCTGCGGATAACCGATCTGGAAGGCAATCAGGCGGCCGATACCCTGTTCTTTAATGCTGACGACACCGCCGAGCGCTACAGCATGAGCGATACACTGCGCGGGCAGAAGAATGTGTTCCTCAGCGCCGGTAGCGTGCTGCGTTCCAATGCCGATCGCCCGATGCTGACCATCACCGCCGATACCTGTGGCCGCCACGATACGCTCGGTGGGGCCTGTTCCTGCGAGAGCAATACCGTGCGTTACGATCTGGAAAAACGGCATATGCACTCCTGCCGCGATAGCTGGATGCTGGCGGTGGCAGAGAATCCAGCATTTGGCCTGACGCGCCGCGACATCACCCACAACATCAACTTCTTTATGAATGTGCCGGTGACGCACGACGGCGGATTGACCTTTGCCGACGGCATCTCGGCACCGGGTAAATATGTTGAGATGGTGGCAGAAATGAACATTCTGGTGCTGATCTCCAACTGCCCGCAGCTCAACAACCCCTGCAACGGTTACAACCCAACGCCCATCTTAGTTAGCGTGTGGTGATCCTTTGACGCAACGGGACGACCCGTTTTTTGCCGTCACGGTCCGCGCAGGACGACCTGCCGTAATAAGAGAGTTCACTCATGATTGATCGCGTATTGATTGCCAACCGTGGCGCGATTGCCGTGCGTATTATCCGTACCCTGCAAGCGATGAATATCCGGGCGATTGCGGTGTATGCCGAAGCCGATCGCCATGCCCGCCATGTGCGTCTGGCGGACGAAGCCTGGTCGTTGGGCGACGGGCAGGTACGAGACACTTACCTTAACCAAGATAAATTACTGGAGATTGCCGCACAAAGCGGCGCGCAGGCGGTGCATCCAGGTTACGGATTTCTCAGTGAAAACCCGGAGTTTGTCACCCGCTGTGTCGCGGCTGGCGTGCAATTCCTCGGCCCAAGCGCTGAGCAGATGGCGGCATTTGGCCTCAAGCATCGCGCGCGTGCATTAGCGCAGGAAAACCAGGTGCCGTTGTTGCCGGGCAGTGGCCTGCTCACTTCGCTGGAAGAGGCGCAGGTGATGGCCAATGAGATTGGCTATCCGGTGATGCTGAAAAGCACCGCGGGCGGGGCGGTATTGGCATGCAGCGCTGTGATGATGCAACACAGCTGGACGCGGCTTTTACCCGCGTCAAACGCCTGGCAGGCAATAATTTCGCCGACGATGGCGTATTTTTAGAGAAATTTATCGCACGCGCTCGCCACATTGAAGTGCAGATCTTTGGCGATGGCGCGGGCAACGTGATTGCCCTGGGCGAGCGTGACTGCTCGGCGCAGCGCCGCAATCAAAAAGTGATGGAAGAGACGCCGGCACCGGGATTGAGCGATGCGGTGCGCGCTGAGTTACAGACCACGGCGGTGCGGCTGGCGCGTGCGGTGAATTATCGTAGCGCAGGCACCGTGGAGTATGTCTACGACGATGCCAGCCAGCAGTTCTGGTTCCTTGAAGTAAATACCCGTTTGCAGGTTGAGCATGGCGTAACGGAAATGGTCTACGGCGTCGATTTGGTACGCTGGATGGTGGAGCTGGCGCAACAAACCTTGCCGCCTCTTGCCTCTCTTCAACCCGAGGCGCACGGCCATGCCATTCAGGTGCGGCTTTACGCAGAAGATCCTGCTAAACAATTCCAGCCGAGTGCCGGTTTACTCAACCATGTGCAGTTCCCGACCGAAATCGATCAGGCCACGCTGCGTATCGACAGCAGTGTCGAGAGCGGTATGGAGGTGTCGCCTTTCTACGATCCGATGCTGGCAAAGGTGATCGTGCACGCCGCCGATCGCGATATGGCGCTCGGTAGCCTGGCGCAGGCGCTGCATGCAACGGCGCTTTACGGTATCGAAACCAATTTGCTGTGGCTGCGCCATCTCTGCGCACTGCCGGAGGTGCAGCAGGGGCGCGTCATTACTGCCACGTTGGGCGGTATCCAGTGGCAACCCCCGACGCTGGATATTCTCAGCGGTGGCACCTTAACCACGGTGCAAGATGCGCCAGGGCGCGTGGGCTACTGGCACGTTGGCGTGCCGCCTTCCGGTCCGTTCGACAGCCGATCATTCCAACTGGGCAACCGCTTGTTGGGGAATGATGCGCAGGCCGCCGGGCTGGAGATCACGCTGCATGGCCCGACCCTGCGTTTTAATCAGGCGTGCAGCTTTGTGCTCACCGGCGCGCCGATCGCCGCCGATTTGGATCAGCAATCGCTGGCGATGCACCAGATTATCCGCACGCAAGCGGGGCAAACCCTGACGCTCGGTGAGGTCAGTGCGGGCAGCCGCAGTTATCTGTTGCTGGCGGGCGGGCTGGATACGCCGCATTACCTCGGTAGCCGCAGTACGTTCACGCTGGGTAAATTTGGTGGACACGCGGGACGCGCACTGCGTGCCGGTGACGTACTGCATCTGGCCTCGCCTAAGCTGTTGCCAGAGGCGACACTTCCTGCGTCTTTAGTGCCCGCGCTCAACGGGGAGTGGCAGCTGCGGGTGGTGTATGGCCCGCACGGTGCGCCGACCTTTTTCACCGATGAGGATATGGTGGAATTTTTTGCTGCGGAGTGGCAGGTGCACTATAACTCCAGCCGCACCGGTATTCGTCTGATTGGCCCCAAACCCACCTGGGCGCGCAGCGATGGTGGCGAAGCGGGTATGCATCCCTCCAACATCCACGACAACGCCTATGCGTTCGGCACCGTGGATTTCACCGGTGACATGCCGGTGATCCTCGGCCCCGATGGCCCCTCGCTGGGTGGTTTTGTTTGCCCGGCCACGGTTGTCGAAGCCGATCTGTGGAAGCTGGGTCAGCTGAAAGCCGGGGATCGTGTGCGCTTTCTGCCGATCGATCTGACTACCGCCGATCGTCTGGCGCAGGCGCAACGTGAAGAGATCATCAAACTGCAATCAGCACCGCTTACAGTGAATG
Organism: Type-D symbiont of Plautia stali; assembly: GCF_001485335.1. Lineage (NCBI taxonomy): Bacteria > Pseudomonadati > Pseudomonadota > Gammaproteobacteria > Enterobacterales > Enterobacteriaceae > Type-D symbiont of Plautia stali. The sequence goes on from NZ_BBOC01000047.1 coordinate 3,219, forward strand.
CTGCACTGCCCCTGATTGATCCCGTGTTGCACCATCATGCGGCATCGAATGGGCGTCCGTCGCTCAGCGTGCGTGCAGCGGGCGACCGATTCCTGCTGGTGGAATATGGCGATCTGATGCTGGATATCGCGCTGCGTTTTCGCGTGCACGCGCTGATGCAGTGGCTGGAAGCGCATCCGCTGGCGGGTCAGCAAGAGTTAACCCCCGGCATCCGTTCACTGCAGGTGCATTACGATGCGCAGACCTGCGCAAGAAGTGAGCTGTTGGCGCAAATATTGCACGCTGATCAGCAACTAGGCGACTTGTCTGATGCGGCCGTGCCGTCACGCACGGTGTGGTTGCCACTCAGCTGGGACGATGCCGCTTGCCGTGAAGCCATCACCCGTTATGACCAGTCGGTGCGCCCCAATGCGCCCTGGTGCCCCAGTAATATCGAATTTATCCGTCGCATCAATGGCCTTGAAAGTGTTGATGCGGTGAAAGAGATTGTGTTCAGCGCCGCTTATTTAGTGATGGGGCTGGGCGATGTCTATCTCGGTGCGCCGGTGGCGACGCCGCTCGATCCGCGCCATCGGTTGGTCACCACCAAGTACAATCCTGCTCGCACCTGGACAGCGGAAAACTCGGTGGGCATTGGCGGTGCATATCTGTGCGTGTACGGCATGGAAGGGCCGGGGGGCTACCAGTTTGTTGGCCGCACTATGCAGATGTGGAACCGCGATCGACAGACCGCAGCCTTTACCCAGCCGTGGTTGCTGCGATTCTTTGATCAAATCCGATTTTATCCGGTCAGCGCCGAGGAGTTACTGACGATCCGCGAACGTTTCCCGTGGGGGGATTACCCGCTGCGCGTGGAGGAGGGCGAATTCCGCCTCGCAGATTATCAGTCGATGCTGACGGAACAGGCCGCTGAGATTGAGCACTTCCAGCAGCAGCGTCAGCAGGCATTCGACAGCGAACTGGCGCGCTGGCGTGCGGAAGGTCAGTTTACGTTTGACAGTCAGTTGCAGGAACAGAGTTCAGAAGAGATCGCGGTGCCTGCGGGTTGTCGCCCGGTAGAGAGCCAGGTGGCGGGTAGCGTGTGGCAATGGTTGGTTGACGAAGGCAGTGACATTAAAGCGGGAGCCACGGTAGGCATTCTCGAATCGATGAAGATGGAAATCCCGATCGTGGCGCCGGTGAGTGGAAAAATCCATACGCTGTATCGCCAGGCCGGGCAGCAAGTGCAGGCGGGTCAGTTACTTATGGTGATCGATCCCGCTGTGACATAAGTAAGAATAAAAAATAATCAGCAATCAGGCAGCAAAGCCGGGGATCTGACCCATACTAAGAGTCCCGGCTATTTGTTGCATCGTTTTGACATCTTTCGCAGTGTGCAACACGTCGGTTTCAGCGCCAACTGGCGCTTACCTCTCTACTTTCACGTGCTTCATAGTGAGTTTTAAGGAGTTCTCTATGGAAATAAAAGATCCAATGGTCGAGTTGCTTAGTAGCCTTGAGCAGATTGTTTTGACACGTGACGCGCAGCACGCCGTATCAGAAATCTCCCTCAATGAAGTATCAGTTCCCGAGCCACAGCGTTTACGCGAAATGACCGGCATGCAGGTGGATGAGTTCGCCCGCGTGATGGGGGTGAGCGTTTCGTCAGTAAAAAGCTGGGAGGCGCAACGTACGCGCCCATCCGCTACGGCACGTAAATTGATGAAGTTGTTGCAAGCAAACCCGTATCTGGGGCGACAACTGCTGGATTAAGATCGATTATCGGTTCTCTGACCCGCCTGCACGGCGGGTTTTTTTTCAGCTCAATCCACCGTACTTCGCCGCCTGTTTCACAAACCAACTCTCCGGCACGCTGTGTGGCGGTTGCGCCAGTTGGCCGATTCCGTGCTGAATAATCTGCTCGGCCTGCTTCCACAGTTGCTTATCGCCTTCATTTAATAGCTGAATTTGAATCTGTTTTTCCACCAGATAGATGCGGGCAAAGTGGGGATCAAACTGCACGATAGCGCGGGTGTTATCAATGATGTCTGCCAGCTTGATGGTTTGCGCGTCGGGTGAGGCTTCCGCGGTATGACGAAAGTGCGCCAGTTTACGAGCGGCACGATTTTTCGCGCTGGGTTGGGCGCTGTCTGTCAGCATATCGACCAGCTTTGCCACGCGCGGGCCAAAGTGACTTTCGATGTCCTGTATGGTGCTGGGGGTGTCTTCTACCGTGTCATGCAGCCAGGCGGCGGCAATCATCTGTTCATCATCGGTGACGCTGCGCACCAGTTCGGCTACTGCGGCTGGATGCACAATATAGGGTTCATCGGTGTATTTGCGACGCTGTCCCGCAGCAGCATGTGCTTGCGTGGCATAACGGCGCGCTTGCTCTTCCAGTGAATCACGCATCTTTCACGCTCCGGAATAAAGTTGCTTGCAATTGTCTAGCGCGCTATCTATATTGAATCGCATGAACAGTAAACAAGATGACAAAAAAGTGAAGCAGATGCCACTCCAGGTTGATCAACACCTCTGTTTCGCCCTGTATTCGGCGAATCTCGCGATGCATAAAGTCTACCGTCAACTGTTGGCCGGGCTGGAGATTACCTATCCGCAATATCTGGTGATGCTGGTGTTGTGGAATCAGGATGATGTGACGGTATCGGAGATTGGCGAGCAGCTGTTCCTCGATTCCGCCACGCTGACGCCGTTGCTGAAACGTCTGGAGGCCGCCGGATTATTGCGCCGCCAGCGTTCGCGCCAGGATGAGCGTCAGGTGGTGGTGACGTTAACCGATGAAGGTCGTGCGCTGCGTGAGAAAGCGCAAACCATTCCCGAAGCGGTGCAGTGCGCCACAGCCTGTGACAACGAAGCCATGACGGCGCTGAAAAACCAGCTGGATGATTTGCGCGACAATCTGAATCGCGCCAGATAAAAAATGGTGGATGCCGCTGTGGCGGCATTCTTTATATCAAGGTAAAAACTGCGCATTGATAAGTCGTGCGCGATTATATAGCGAATAGTGAGGTTATCATGTCTTTAGATAAAGTTGTTTATACCGCAAAAGCCAAAGCCACCGGTGGTCGTGATGGACGTGCGACATCTTCTGATAACGTGTTGGATGTGAAGCTGGGTGTGCCAAAAGAGATGGGCGGTGCAGGCGGCGAAGTGACCAACCCAGAGCAGCTGTTTGCGGCGGGTTATTCAGCCTGTTTCCTTGGTGCAATGAAGTTTGTCGCTGGCCGTGACAAGATTTCAATGCCAAAAGACGCGTGGATTGAGGGTGAAGTGGGTATTGGCCCAATCCCAACCGGCTTTGGTATCGAAGCCAAACTGAACATTCACCTGCCAGCGATGGACGCAGCAGAAGCGCAGAAGCTGGTGGATGCGGCACACATCGTTTGTCCGTATTCCAATGCGACGCGCGGCAATATTGATGTGACGCTGAATATTATTAACTGATGCTGTGTGAAGGCTCCGAGAGGGGCCTTTTTCACCTTTAATGGGATCGAAATACAATTCGCTGGTCTAACCATTGGTTAAATGTTCTACTGCTGCGCTGCATGCGCCCTCAATGCCGTTCCGGTTCAGATTCGTCCCGTTCCTGCTCGTTGCTTGCGCTTTTCTCTCTCACGGACGAACTCTATTGACTTTAAATAGTCACATTTAAGGTTGGTTTATTGACACCGGGTCAGGAATTGAAAAATAGATGAATTATATTAAGAGTTTAACGCAGCAAAAGCTGTCGCTGCTGCTTGCGTTGTATCTCGGCATCTTGTTGAATTTGCCGATTTTTTATCGCCGTTTTGACGGCTTCTTAACGAAATCCACCCTTACTGATTGGCTGTCTGCTGGGGCAGAAGTGCTGGCCGCGGTGTTGCTGACCTTCTTCCTGATGCGGTTGTTGTCGCTCGGTGGAAAGTGGGCCTATCGCATTCTCGCCACCTTGTGCGTAGTGATTTCGGTCGCTGCTGCCTATTACATGACCTTCTTCAACGTGGTGATTGGCTACGGCATTGTCGCGTCGGTGATGACCACCGATGTCGATCTTTCAAAAGAAGTGATTGGCCTGCATTTTGTGGTGTGGATGGTGCTGGTGAGCGCCCTGCCGCTGCTGCTGATTTGGCGTAATAATCTGAGCCAGACACTGTTTGAGCAGTTAAAGACGCCAGGGCAGCGTTTGAAGCCGACCCTGGTGTTGCTGCTGAGCGTGGCACTGGTGTGGCTGCCGATTCGTTATTTCGACAAGCTGCAAAAGGTGAATGAAGAGATCACCAATATTGATTTGCCGAGCTACGGCGGTGTGGTGGCGCACTCTTATTTGCCTTCTAACTGGATTGCGGCGTTAGGTTTGTTTGCCTGGACCAAGGTCGATGAGGAGATGGATGGCGCGGAGTTGCTGGACCCGGCGAAGAAGTTTACTTACGTTGCGCCAGCCGGGCTTGATGATACCTATGTGGTGTTTGTGATTGGCGAGACCACGCGCTGGGATCATATGGGCCTGTTAGGTTATGACCGCGATACCACGCCGAAGCTGTCGAAAGAGAAGAATTTGGTGGCGTTTCGTGGTGAGTCTTGCGATACCGCAACCAAGCTGTCATTGCGTTGTATGTTTGTGCGCGAGGGCGGCACCATGGATAACCCAGGACGCACGCTGAAAGAGCAGAATGTGTTTGCGGTGATGAAGGAGTTGGGCTTCACTTCCGAGCTGTTCGCGATGCAGAGCGAAGTGTGGTTTTACGATAACGCCGATGTGAATAATTTCTCGTTCCGCGAGCAAATTGGTTCAGAGAAGCGTAATCAGGGTAAAGCCGTCGATGACATGTTGTTGGTGCCGGAGTTACAGGCTTCACTGGAACGTTTCCCGAAAGGTAAGCATTTGGTGGTGTTGCATACCAAGGGCTCACATTATCTTTATTCACAGCGTTATCCGCGTAGTTTTGCCCGTTATCAGCCCGAGTGTATGGGCGTGGATGAGACCTGCAGTAAAGCGCAGTTGATTAACGCTTATGACAATTCGATTCTGTATGTCGATACCATGTTGGATAGCGTGCTCGATCAGTTGCGTGATAAGAAAGCCATCGTGTTTTATGCCGCCGATCACGGTGAGTCGATCAGCGAGAATATGCATTTGCACGGCACACCGCGTGAGATGGCTCCGCCAGAGCAGTTCCGTGTGCCGATGATGGTGTGGGCTTCCGATAAGTATTTGGCTGACCCGACCAATCGCAGTAACTTCGATCGTTTACAGGCCCAGCAGCGCGTGGGTAAGACCCATCGTCATGTGGAGTTGTTTGATACGATTTTAGGCTGTCTGGGCTACAGTTCGCCGGATGGCGGAATTAACCCAGCGAATAACTGGTGTCAGGCGCCTGCCGCGACCCCAGCTAAGACGCTGTAAGCTTTGCTGTGAAACCATTGAGCGGTGGGGTTTTTTGCCCCACTGCTTGCTTTTCAGGCGATCGGCCGGAAAAAATGGAAAAGGGATTGACGCTCTAAAGTGGGAGCAGTAATATTCGCCCCCATCGGCGAGTAGCGCAGCTTGGTAGCGCAACTGGTTTGGGACCAGTGGGTCGGAGGTTCGAATCCTCTCTCGCCGACCATATTTAAGAAACCTGCTTGTAAAAGCGGGTTTTTTTCGTCTGTAGATCAGGCTGCTTACATTCAAAAACGTACCTGTCAGGATGAAATACGGGGTCGCTCCGTAAAGACGCTGTCTCGTCCCTGATCGCTCGGCACACGCCATCCCTGGCGTGTGACGCTTTACTCCGGACCCCGCATTCCCTCCTTTGCCCAACTCCGCAGCGTGTTTTTAGAACAGCGAAACTGCTGCCAATTAGCGATGGGAAGGGGGCTCGGTTAGCAAAGCGTCCGCCGCATGGACAAAATTGCCGGGAGCAATTTTGCACAACGCGAAGCGTTGCCCGCTTGCGGGTGAGCCCCATGGATGGGGCGAATACTCCGGCGGTAGAGGCTACAGGGATGTATTTACGCCGTCTTTGCGATCGAGCCCCCTTCTCTGAGCCAAGCGTTGAATCAGAAGCGATTAGATTTTTGCCCAAAACTGGCAATTTACGCTTTCCGCGAATCAAGTCTCATATTCTTGCCATTACTCTAACTTTTACTGTCTCATCCCTTGCTAAATAAGCTTTGGATGCTTAATTCGCGACACATTCTTCTTATGACCGCTTTTTGCTTTTTGCTGATTTCTTATGCCATTAACCCAGCATATTTCGCTGCCTGAACGTCATAACGCACGGGGAATCGTTCAGATAATCGACATTTACCAACAAGTTTTGTGTGTTTTTTAGCGGTGATAATCACTGTCATTTGACTGCATAGCCAGATAATCACGCGGCATTGCGCGCTTTATCACCTTTTTTAATTTTGGCTCAGCGCGAGAAGGGTGTTTTTTATCGTTGCTTGCACTTACTCACACTCTGTGTAAATAACCCCACCTTGTATTGACCTTCTTTGCAACTGTTGACAAATTGATGCGTCAATAACATGCAGAGTAGGGCGATCCTGACAGCGTTTTTCTGTCGGAGAAAATAAACCACTCGCATGCTGCCCGAACCGCATAAAAAAATTCAGAGGTCGGGCGACGCACACAACATCACATCACAATGGAGCAAAACATGATCAACTCCCTGGCTAAATCCAGGATGCTGAAGGTCGGTCTTAGCCTGATTGCTATGACTGTTGCCGCGGGTGTCCAGGCGAAAACCCTCGTTTACTGTTCAGAAGGTTCGCCGGAAGGCTTCAACCCACAGCTCTTCACATCGGGTACCACTTACGATGCCAGCTCCGTACCGATCTACAACCGCCTGGTTGAGTTCAAAACCGGTACCACTGAGCTGCAGCCGGGCCTGGCAGAAAAATGGGACGTCAGCGCGGACGGTAAAACTTATACCTTCCACCTGCGTAAAGGCGTGAAGTGGCAAACCACCAAAGACTTCAAGCCAACCCGTGAATTCAACGCCGATGACGTCGTGTTCTCCTTCGAGCGCCAGCTCGACAAAAACAACAAATATCACGGTGTTTCTGGCGGCAGCTACGAATACTTCGAAGGCATGGACATGCCTAAGCTGATCGCCAAAATCGACAAAGTTGACGACTACACCGTACGCTTCACCCTGACCCGTCCTGAAGCGCCGTTCATTGCTGACCTTGGCATGGACTTCGCCTCAATCCTGTCTAAAGAGTATGCGGACAACATGCTCAAAGCCGGCACGCCAGAAAAACTGGACCTCAACCCAGTGGGCACCGGTCCATTCGTGCTGCAGCAATACCAGAAAGACTCGCGCATTCTCTACAAAGCGAACCCAGACTTCTGGGGCACTAAGCCGAAGATTGATCGCCTGGTCTTCTCCATCACCCCGGATGCGTCTGTGCGTTACGCCAAACTGCAGAAAGGTGAGTGCCAGGTCATGCCGTATCCAAACCCGGCTGACATCGCCAGCATGAAAAAAGATGACAAAATCAACCTGATGGAACAGCCTGGTCTGAACGTCGGTTACCTGTCATTTAACACCGAGAAAAAACCGCTGGATAACGTCAAAGTGCGTCAGGCACTGACCATGGCGGTCAACAAACAAGCCATCATCGATGCGGTTTATCAGGGCGCTGGCCAGGCCGCGAAAAACCTGATCCCACCGACCATGTGGGGCTACAACGATGCTGTTAAAGACTACGCTTACGACCCTGCTAAAGCGAAAGAACTGCTGAAAGAAGCAGGCATGCCAGATGGCTTCTCCATCGACCTGTGGGCAATGCCGGTACAGCGTCCTTACAACCCGAACGCGCGCCGTATGGCCGAAATGGTTCAGGCTGACTGGGCGAAAATTGGCGTCAAAGCCAAAATCGTCACCTTCGAATGGGGCGAATACCTCAAGCGTGCTAAAGCCGGTGAACACCAGACCGTCATGATGGGCTGGACCGGTGATAATGGGGACCCAGATAACTTCTTCGCCACGCTGTTCAGCTGTGCAGCGGCGAAAGACGGTTCTAACTACTCTCGCTGGTGCTACAAGCCGTTTGAAGACCTGATTCAGCCTGCACGTGCTGAAGCCGATCACAACAAACGTATTGAACTGTACAAGCAGGCTCAGGTAGTGATGCATGACCAGGCGCCAGCGCTGATCATCGCTCACTCAACCGTCTATGAGCCAGTGAGTAAGAAAGTGACCGGTTATGTGGTTGATCCATTAGGCAAACATCACTTCGAAAACGTCGATATCCAGGAATAACCTTTCGGATTATCGCGGGTAGGGCCAGCGCTGCTGGCCCTCGGGCGGCCCCTTCGTCGCCCGAACTCCGCACTTTTTTTCCGGCTAAATTAATGCATACCCTAAATAATTCACTCTGCAGCAAGGCGGCGAATTGGTGAATCCTCAGGAGCTTACTCAAGTAAGTGACTGGGGTGAGCGAATGAAGCCAACGCAGTTGCAGCGTGAAGGTTGACGGGTATTTGAAGCGCTTCTTGCGTCGCGTCCGGCCATGCCGGCTGCGTGTTGTGAGCAATGTAGACCCTGGCGGCAACGCCACGGGAAAAGACTGAGAACCCGGCTTATGCTGCAATTCATACTCCGACGTCTGGGCCTTGTCATCCCAACGTTTATCGGTATTACCTTACTGACCTTTGCGTTTGTCCATTTGATCCCCGGTGACCCGGTGCTGATCATGGCGGGCGAGCGCGGTATCTCTCCTGAACGTCATGCCCAACTGATGGCCCAGTTTGGTCTCGACCAGCCGATGTGGAAACAGTACATCACCTACATCAATGGTGTGCTGCATGGCGATCTCGGTATCTCGCTGAAAAGCCGCATTCCAGTCTGGGATGAATTCGTTCCTCGTTTTAAAGCCACGCTGGAACTCGGTATCTGCGCCATGATCTTTGCCGTGGCCGTAGGGATTCCTGTGGGGGTTCTGGCGGCGGTGAAGCGCGGTTCCGTGTTCGATCACACTGCGGTGGGTATCTCACTGACCGGCTACTCAATGCCAATTTTCTGGTGGGGCATCATGCTCATCATGCTGGTGTCGGTCCAATGGAACCTCACGCCGGTCTCTGGACGTGTCAGTGACACCATCTTCCTTGATGACAGCCATCCTCTGACCGGATTCATGCTGATTGATACGCTGATCTGGGGCGAACCGGGTGACTTCAAAGATGCCGTGATGCACATGATTCTGCCGGCCATCGTACTCGGCACCATTCCGCTGGCGGTGATTGTGCGTATGACGCGATCCTCGATGCTGGAAGTGCTGGGTGAAGACTACATCCGCACCGCACGTGCCAAAGGCTTAACGCGCATGCGCGTGATTGTGGTGCATGCACTGCGTAACGCCATGCTGCCGGTGGTCACCGTTATCGGTTTACAGGTTGGCACCTTATTGGCCGGTGCGATTCTGACCGAAACCATCTTCTCATGGCCGGGACTCGGTCGCTGGCTCATTGAAGCGCTGCAGCGCCGTGACTATCCGGTGGTGCAAGGTGGCGTGCTGCTGGTGGCGATTCTGATTATTGTGGTCAACCTGCTGGTTGATCTGCTGTACGGCGTGGTTAATCCGCGCATTCGACATAAGAAATAAGGGGGAATCATGTCTACTGTTGATCCCGCAAGCGTGACCGCTGCACCCAAGCCGATGACCCCCATTCAGGAATTCTGGCACTACTTCAAACGTAACAAAGGCGCGGTGATTGGCCTGGTTTACATCATTCTGATGCTGCTAATCGCGCTGTTCGCCAATGTGCTGGCGCCACACGCGCCCGCTGAACAGTTCCGCGATGCGCTGCTGCACCCGCCGGTGTGGCAGGAAGGCGGTAGCTGGAAATTTATTCTCGGCACCGATGACGTTGGCCGCGATGTCCTTTCGCGTCTGATGTTCGGTGCGCGCTTGTCTCTGCTGGTGGGTTGCCTGGTGGTGGTGCTCTCACTGGTGCTCGGGGTGATATTTGGCCTGATGGCCGGTTACCTCGGCGGAGTGGTGGATGCCGTGATCATGCGTCTGGTCGACATCATGCTGGCGCTGCCAAGCTTGCTGTTGGCACTGGTGCTGGTGGCGATCTTCGGCCCGTCGATTGTCAACGCCTCGCTGGCGATCACTTTCGTCGCCTTGCCGCACTATATCCGTCTGACCCGTGCTGCGGTGCTGGTGGAAGTCAACCGCGACTACGTCACCGCCTCTAGCGTGGCGGGGGCCGGTACCCTGCGCCAGATGTTCGTCAATATTCTGCCTAACTGCCTGGCACCGCTGATCGTGCAGGCGTCATTAGGTTTCTCCAATGCCATCCTCGATATGGCGGCGTTGGGCTTTCTCGGAATGGGGGCGCAGCCGCCAACACCAGAGTGGGGCACCATGCTCTCCGACGTGTTGCAGTATGCGCAAAGTGCCTGGTGGGTGGTGACGTTCCCTGGTGTCGTCATCCTGCTCACTGTACTGGCATTCAACCTCATGGGCGATGGTCTGCGTGACGCACTCGACCCGAAACTCAAGCAGTAAAGAGGCACCGAGATGGCATTATTAAATGTAGAAAAATTATCGGTGCATTTCGGCGACGAAAAAACACCGTTCCGCGCCGTAGACCGCATCAGCTACCAGGTTGAACAAGGCCAGGTGGTGGGGATTGTCGGTGAATCCGGCTCGGGTAAATCTGTCAGTTCACTGGCGATCATGGGGCTGATTGATTACCCCGGCCGTGTGATGGCCGAAAAGCTGGAATTCAACCAGCGTGACCTGCAACGCATCTCCGAAAAAGAGCGCCGCCAGCTGGTGGGCGCTGAAGTGGCGATGATCTTCCAGGACCCGATGACCAGCCTTAACCCGTGCTACAGCGTCGGTTTCCAGATTATGGAAGCGCTGAAAGTGCATCAGGGTGGCAGCAAAAGCACCCGTCGTCAGCGTGCCATCGACCTGTTGGAGCAGGTGGGCATTCCCGACCCGGCTTCGCGACTGGATGTCTACCCTCACCAGCTGTCGGGCGGTATGAGCCAGCGTGTGATGATCGCCATGGCGATTGCCTGCAAACCGAAGCTGTTGATTGCAGATGAGCCGACCACCGCGCTGGACGTCACCATTCAGGCACAGATCATCGAACTGCTGCTGGATTTGCAGAAGCAAGAAAACATGGCGTTGATCCTGATTACCCACGATCTGGCGCTGGTGGCGGAAGCCGCGCAGCACATCATCGTGATGTATGCAGGTCAGGTGGTGGAAAGCGGTAAAGCGGTGGATATCTTCAAAGCGCCGCGTCATCCGTATACCCAGGCGCTGCTGCGTGCGCTGCCGGAGTTTGCCGCCGATAAAGCGCGTCTGGCTTCGCTGCCAGGTGTGGTCCCAGGCAAATATGACCGCCCAACCGGCTGTCTGCTCAACCCACGCTGTCCGTACGTGACCGACCGCTGCCGCCGTGAAGAACCTGAACTGCGCGACATTCCGGGCCGCCAGTCTAAATGCCATTTCCCACTGGATGATGCCGGGAGACCGACTTATGAGTCTTAATAACACTGAGCAGGATTACCTGCTGCAGGCGATTGACCTGAAAAAACACTACCCGGTGAAGAAAGGGCTGTTTGGCCAGGAGCGCCTGGTCAAAGCGCTGGATGGCGTCTCGTTTAACCTTGAGCGTGGCAAAACGCTGGCGGTGGTGGGCGAGTCTGGCTGTGGTAAATCCACGCTGGGTCGCCTGTTAACCATGATTGAAACGCCAACCGAAGGGCAGCTCTATTGGCATGGTCAGGATTTGCTGAAGCACGATCCGCAGGCCCAAAAGCTGCGTCGCCAGAAAATTCAGATTATCTTCCAGAACCCGTATGGCTCGCTGAATCCGCGCAAAAAAATCAGCCAGATTCTTGAAGAGCCGCTGGTGATCAACACCTCGCTGAGCAAAGCGGAACGCCGGGAAAAAACCCTGGAGATGATGGCGAAGGTCGGTCTGAAAACCGAACACTATGACCGCTACCCGCATATGTTCTCCGGTGGGCAGCGTCAGCGTATCGCCATTGCGCGTGGTTTGATGCTCGACCCAGACGTACTGATTGCCGATGAACCTGTCTCAGCGCTGGATGTCTCGGTGCGTGCGCAGGTGCTCAATCTGATGATGGATTTGCAGCAGGATTTGGGTTTGTCGTATGTGTTCATTTCTCACGACCTGTCCGTGGTTGAACACATTGCCGACGAAGTGATGGTGATGTATCTGGGCCGCTGCGTTGAAAAAGGCAGCAAAGAGGCGATCTTCAACAATCCTCGCCATCCTTATACTCAGGCATTGTTGTCTGCCACGCCGCGGCTTAATCCAGATGAGCGCCGTGAGCGCATCAAACTTACCGGTGAGTTGCCCAGCCCGCTTAATCCACCGCCGGGCTGTGCCTTTAACGCGCGCTGCCGCCGTCGTTTTGGCAGCTGTGTACAATTGCAGCCCAAGCTAAAACAGTATGGCGAACAGCAAATCGCCTGCTTTGCGGTTGATCAGGATGAGAATCAGCCAGTGGGCGTTCCGTAAATTACCGCCAAAAATAGCTAAAGGCTCCCTCGGGAGCCTTTCTTTTTTGCTGGTTCATACTTCAGTAAAATTAACGGCTGAGTGCGGAGAAAAAAAAGAGGTCTGAAATGTATTACGCCAGTGAATCAGTAATAAATTGGTCCTGATTACGATATAAATCGTTAAGGCAAATTCTGAATAATGTCAGGATTGTGTGAGTGTTATCACACAGGTGTAAAATCCGTAACTTGAACCACTTTGAAGGTTTTTCAGTAAGTTAGATTAATGTTAACCCCGTTATTATTTCAGTTAATCGATATTAATTAATCTCCGGCCATAAATAACAGCATGCTATTTGCATATGTAGAATTTCAATCAGGAAGATAAAACTCTTTTATTGAACATGTTGTTTTAATAATCAGATTTCTCTCACCGTCTTTTAATGTGTGTGTTATATTCCAGGCAAATTCCCTCCCGTTTTTACAGGCTCTGATCATGAAGAATTACGACGATCTGCAGCGTTTCAAAGAAAAAACGCACACGCTTGATATCGCTTTTAAGGATATGTCTGGGCAATCGCAGGACGCGGATCACAGCCAATGGGCCATTATTCGCCAGTTGGCCACGAATAATGAGCCGGAATTAGGCAGCGGTCAGCGCATTGACCTGCCGCAACCCCAACCGATCCGAGGTGATGAGTTTGCTGCACCTGCGCAACCTGCACCTCTGCAGGCGCCAATCGCTGCCGCTGGCAGCACTACACGCGGATCGATTCTCGACAGCCTGGCCGCGACGGCGCCGGTAGAATCCGTGCCCGCTGCGCCGCCGAGTGGTGTTTCTTCCTTATTCCCACCGGCTCCAGCGGCGAAACCCGCACCTTCAGCAATCGCGCAAGCGCCGAAAGCGACCGTGGTTGAGCGCCAGGCGACCACTTCGCTGTTTCCGCCGCCGCCGCCGAAACCGGCTGCTGAACCTGTCGCAGCACCTGCGCCCCTCGTGGCAGCACCCCCACCGATTGCGGCCACACCTGCGCCCGCCCCACACACTGTGGTTAGCGCTGGCCCGGTTGCGACACCTGAGTCATCACCGACTTTTGCCGCACCGCTACAGCCGGCTGCTGCTGCACCGTCTCGCTTTGGTGCGCTGTTCCGTTCACGCCCCGCGGAACCTGCTAATATTTCTAAAGAAACACTACTAAAACCGTTACTGGAGAAAATCGCGCTATGCCGTTAGTTTGTGTGTGCTCGCCTAAAGGGGGAGTAGGGAAAACCACCATGGCGGCCAATCTTGCATGGAGTCTGGCGCGCGCCGGCAGCAAGGTGTTGGCAATCGATTTCGATGTCCAGAACGCTTTGCGTCTGCACTTTGGTGTACCGCTGCACGACGGCCGTGGTTTTGTTGCCCGCTCTGAAGAGCAGGCCGACTGGAGCCAGTCCATTCTCACCACCGGCGGTAATATTTTTGTTATGCCGTACGGTGACGTCACTGAAGATCAGCGTGAGCGTTTCGAAGAGAATCTGGTTAAAGATCCGCATTTCCTGAAACGCGGCCTGGATACCGTGCTGAATTATCCGGGACTGGTGATTATTGCTGATTTTCCTCCAGGTCCAGGTCCGGCGCTTAAAGCCATGACCGCACTTGCCGATATGCATTTAGTGGTGATGCTCGCAGATACCGCTTCTGTCTCGCTTCTGCCGCAAATTGAAAATGACCGCATGATAGGTCAGCCACTGAATAATAAACGTGGTCATTATTTTGTGCTTAACCAGAGCGACAACCGCCGCAATATTAGCCGTGAAGTCACCGGCTTTATGCAGCAGCGTCTGGGTGAGAACTTATTGGGTGTGGTGCACCGTGATGAAAGCGTCGCGGAAGCCAATGCTTCACAACAGTCGGTGTTTGATTTCAGCCCTGCCTCTGCGGCCGCGTTTGATATCGAACTGGTGGCCAAACGTGTGGCAAATATCCTGAATATTACCGTGGGTAACGGTGAAGTTCAGGCGCCCATTCGCAGTCATTATTAAATAAGCCAGGCTGTTGCCTGGCGCAATAATAACAACACAGCTTCTTTAGGGTGAATCATGAGTAAACTCGGGTTTTACCTGCTGCTACTGGTGCTTGCACCGGTCGCCGCGGTAATCGTCATCACGCCTATGGACAGCCAAAAACAATATATTTTTGGCTTAATCAGCATCGGGATGATGTTTCTACTGGGCTTCAGCAAAAGCCGCAAAATAACCGTTGTGATGGTTATTCTTTCTGCGCTGATGTCGACCCGATATATCTGGTGGCGCACCACAGAGACGCTGCAATTTAATTCAGAGATCGAAGCCATTCTCGGCATCGGTTTATATCTGGCCGAATTGTATGTCTGGCTGATCCTGATTCTGGGCTTCCTGCAGACCACCTGGCCACTGAAACGCACCATTGAACCGCTGCCGGAGGATACCAGCCTGTGGCCAACGGTGGATGTGTACGTGCCGACCTACAACGAAAGCCTGGATGTCGTGCGTGATACCGTGCTGGCGGCGCAGTGCATCGATTATCCGCGCGACAAGTTGAAAGTCTATTTACTGGATGATGGCAAGCGCAGTGAGTTTGCGGTGTTTGCGGCGGATGTGGGCGTGGGATACATCACCCGTGACGACAACAGCCATGCGAAAGCCGGTAACCTCAATCATGCGATGAAAATCACCAAAGGTGAGCTGATCTGCATCTTTGACTGTGACCACGTTGCCACCCGTACTTTTTTGCAGGCGACGGTCGGCCCGTTCCTGAAAGATCCTAAGCTGGCGCTGTTACAAACGCCGCACTACTTCTACTCTCCGGACCCATTCGAGCGTAACCTGCGCGCCGCGCGCAGCATTCCAAACGAAGGTGCACTG
Organism: Type-D symbiont of Plautia stali; assembly: GCF_001485335.1. Taxonomy (NCBI): domain Bacteria; kingdom Pseudomonadati; phylum Pseudomonadota; class Gammaproteobacteria; order Enterobacterales; family Enterobacteriaceae; species Type-D symbiont of Plautia stali. The sequence goes on from NZ_BBOC01000047.1 coordinate 18,567, forward strand.
TTCTACGGTCCGGTGCAGCAGGGCAACGATAACTGGAATGCGACCTTCTTCTGCGGTTCCTGTGCGGTTATCCGTCGCAGTGCGTTAGAAGAGATCGGTGGTTTTGCTGTTGAAACGGTGACCGAAGATGCGCACACCGCATTGAAAATGCAGCGTCTGGGCTGGGGATCTGCCTTCCTGGCGATTCCACTGGCTGCTGGTCTGGCTACCGAACGTCTGGGCCTGCACGTCATACAGCGTAACCGCTGGGCGCGTGGCATGACGCAGATTTTCCGTGTTGATAACCCGCTGTTTGGCCGTGGTCTGAAATGGCAGCAACGCCTGTGCTACCTCAACGCCATGCTGCACTTCCAGTTTGGTCTGCCGCGCGTGGCCTTCCTGACGGCACCGCTGGCGTATCTGTTGTTCAACCTGAACATCATTCACTCGTCAGCCTCGCTGATTTTTGCCTACGTGCTGCCGCACCTGGTGATGTCGCTGTACGTCAACTCCCGCATGAACGGCAAGTTCCGTTACACCTTCTGGGGTGAAATCTACGAAACCGTGATGTGTTTCCACCTCGTGATTCCAACGCTGTTGACCATGCTGGCCCCTAAGCGCGGGAAATTTAACGTAACGGATAAAGGCGGTTTGCTGGATCAGGGCTTCTTTGACTTCCACATCGTGCGTCCACATGTGATTGTCGCCGTGCTGCTGACCATCGGCATTGTGGCGGGTGTGGTGCGCGCCACGGCGCATGACTACTTCGGCGTTGACCCTTATGTTATCGCGCTCAACGTCGGCTGGGCGGTATTCAGCCTGATCATCCTGATGGCGGCGATCGCCGTGGCGCGTGAAACCAAGCAGGTACGTAAAACCATTCGTATCGAAGTGCAGATTCCGGCGGTGATTCACTATGCGAGCGGCATCTCTTCACGTACCCAAACCAGCGACTTGTCGATGGGCGGTGCGCAGTTGGATGCGCCAGACAATCGCCACGAGACCGATGAAATCGAAGAGATTGACCTGCTGCTGAAATCGGGCGCTATCACTATCCCGGTGAGCAAAATCTCCGGCGATGACGAAACCATTCGTCTGCGCTTTGGCGATATGCCGCTCTCGCGCCGCCGTGAACTGGTGCGCGTGGTGCTTGCGCGTGCCGATGCGTGGATTCAGCCCGAGTACAAACAGGACAACCCGCTGGTTTCACTGGGCACCATTATTCGTACCGTGTTTGAGCTGTTCTGGCTGACCTGGAAAGATCGCCGTCAGAAGCATAAGCGTGACAACCAGGCCGCCGTAAAAGAGGACAGCGCTGCATGAAGAACTTGACTCAAACGTTGCTGGCGAGCTCGCTGGCAACGGCGCTGATGCTCGCGCCTGCCTGGGCGGAAACGCCTGCGGTCACCCAAGACAGCTCGGCGCTGTCTGACGTGCCGCCACCGCAAGGGATTCAGAGTGAAGCGGATACGCAGTTACAACAAGCCGCCGGTGCCACGCCTTACGCACCGGTAGACAACGCGCCCGCCACTGAGAACGCTGCGCCAGCCGATACGACGGGCGCGGCGCCTGCACCGGTTGATAGTGCGCCAACGAACAACAATATGGCTCCTGCACCGGAAATGGTGTTGCCGAGCGTCGCACCTGCTGCGCCCGTTGCTCCGGTAGCCGCCGCGCCGGTGACGGCCATGCTGAACCAGCCGGTGAGCAGCACGATTACGGTGGCACAGATGGGCCAGCCGCAGGGTATTACCTTGACAGGTGGTCAGCTGCAATCCGGTATTGTGTTCACCCTGCCAAGTGATGAAGTCATCACCAATGCGCATCTCAACCTGTCGCTGCGTGTTTCTGCAGCGCTGGCGGCGCGCAATACCTCACTGCAGTTGATGCTCAACGGCCAGCCGTTGGGCACCTTGCCGCTGGGCTCCAGCGACAGCGATGTCAGCGACTATCAGCTGGATATTCCTGCGGCGATGGTGGTGTCGAGCAACAACCTCAGCTTCAAAATCAACGATGCGGATAAACTGCTGTGCGAAAAAGAGAGTGCGCAGCAGTATCAGGTCTCCATTCTGCCGAAAACCACGCTGAGCCTTGAAGGGCAGCAGTTAAATATTGGCACCAGCCTGCGCAACTTCCCGCGTCCGTTCATTGATGCGCAACGCATGACGCCCGCCAGCGTGACCTTTGGTTTTGCCGCCAATGTGGCACCTGACAGCGTGAGCGCCGCAGCGTTAGTGGCCTCCTGGATGGGGATTCAGTCTGATTATCGCGGTATCCGTTTCCCGGTGGTGCGTGGCGATCTGCCAGAGCACAACGGCATCCTGGTCGGTCATCCGGGTGACAAGATTGGTTCGGTGACCTTGCCGGCCACCAATGGCCCACTGCTGCAAGTGATCGATAACCCGAACAACCCGGTCTACAAACTGCTGTTAGTGGTAGGAGCGGACGACGCGCAGTTACGCCAGGCGGCAAACCGTTTAACCACCCAGCCGCTGACCACGGATGCCAGCAGCCTGAACGTTCAGCCGCAGCAGATTGGTGTGCGTAAGCCGTATGACGCGCCACGCTGGATCAATACCAGCCGTCCCGTGCGCCTGAGCGAGCTGCTGCGTAAAGATCAAAGCCTGACCACCACCGGTATCTGGCACGATGCGCTGAGCGTCAACTTCCGCGCGGCACCGGACCTGTTCATGTGGGATGGCGACACCATTCCGGTGGAACTGCACTACCGTTTCCCATCAGAAAGCTGGATTGATGAGAACAAATCGTTCCTTAACGTGATGATTAACGGCACATTCCTGCGCAACCTGACGGTGAATAAAGTCGGTCTGCTGGAGAGCGCCTGGCATCGTCTGGGCGGCGATGCGCGTCAGGAGCATTACACCCTGAAGCTGGAGCCGTATCTGATTTACGGTGACAACCAGCTGGCGCTGTACTTCAACATCAAGCCGAAAGCGGATGCGCCTTGCGGTGTGTTGCTCAACAACAACATCAAGAGCCGCATTGAAGATGATTCGTGGATCGATCTGAGCCACACGCGTCACTTCACCATGTTGCCGAACCTGTCGTACTTCGTGGGCGCGTCGTTCCCGTTCTCACGTCTGGCAGACTTCTCCCAGACCACCTTGTTATTGCCAGAAAAACCTACCGATGCCGAGATCTCCACGCTGCTGGATATGTCCTCACGCGCCGGTAATGCCACAGGCGTGCCGCTGGTGCAGAACCAGGTGCTGTTTGGCCTGCCGAATGGCGGCACCAATCTGACGCGTCTGCAGCAGAGCGATCTGCTGGCGGTGAGCACCACGCAGAACAGCGAGTTTAACCAGCAGATGCTGGCGAATACGCCGTATGAAACCAGTGGCAATACGCTGGGCGTGAAAGACCCGACCACCTGGGACAAACTGCGCGGCTGGCTGACCGGTGACTGGTATCGCCAGCAGCTGGATGCCGATCGTTACTTCTCCTCGAACGAAGCGTGGCGTGGCTTTGTCAGCTATCGCTCGCCTTGGAATGCGGATCGTCTGGTGGTGATGACCGTGGCGACCAGCGACCAACAGTTGCTGCGCCTGCATGAAGACCTGAACTCTTCACGCATCAACGCCGGTATTCGTGGCGATACCGCCATCATCACCGATGAGAACGGCATTCGCAGCTTCCGTGTCGGACCGCAATTCCCGAGCGGTGAAATGCCGTGGTACATGATGGTGGTGTGGTATGCCAACCAGCACTCCGTGCTGATGGCGCTGGCGGCACTGCTGCTCTCAGCGTTGGTAGGCGGTGGCGCCTGGGCGATGCTGAAACGTCATGCGTGGCGACGTCTCAACCCGAAAGCTGATAGCAAGTCCGGCAAGAAGTAAGGATAAAAACAATGAAAAAAAATCTGTTAAGTGCCGGTATTCGTCATGCCCTGATTCTGGGTGGGGCATTGACGCTCTCTCAGCCGCTGTTGGCGGCAGAGAGTACCAATCCTGCGTTACAAGCGCTGTTCGATCAGGCGGCTTACTGGCATCAGAAAGCGCATGACGATTTAGCCAAATCTTCGCTGCAGAAAGTGCTGATGGTGGAGCCAAACAACACTCAGGCGCTTTATCTGCTGGCGCTCTATTCGCAGCAGAGTGGTAGCACGGCGGAAGCGGCGCAATGGCGTGCACGCCTGAGCGCGGCATCACCCAACGATCCGCATCTCACCGAACTGGATAACGCGCGTCAGCTGCAAACCATTCCACAGGCGCAGCTGTCGCTGGCGCGCCAGCAGGCGCGCAGCGGCAACATTGCGGCATCACTGCAAACCTGGCGTAATACCTTTAACGGGAATGAGCCACCCCCGAGCGTGGCGGCAGAATATTATCTGACGATGGCGGGTGACCGCGCACTGCTGCCTCAGGCGGTAGAAGCGCTGCGTCAGTTCTCTGCCGACCATCCGCAGGACACTGGTGCGAAACTGGCGCTGGGTAAGGCGATGACCTATCAGGAATCCACCCGTCGTCAGGGGATTGATTTGCTCGCGTCCCTCGCCGATGGCAATAAAGATGCTGACCGCTCATTGCGTCAGGCGCTGCTGTGGTTGGGGCCACAGGCGTCCGATGCCTCGCTGTATCAAACCTGGCAGCAGCGCCATCCGCAGGACAATGCGGTGATGGATTACTACCGTAAAAACGTCGGTGGAGCTGAGAAAGGCGCTGGCTTTACCGCGCTGAACAGCGGTGATGTCAGTAATGCACAGAACAACTTTGAAAAGGTGCTGCAGGCCAACCCGCAGGATGCCGATGCGCTGGCCGGTATGGGCTATGTGGCTCAGCGTGCTGGGCGTTACGCCGAAGCGGCGGACTACCTGACACGCGCCGCGCAGTTGGGCGGCGACCAGAGTGATACACGCCAGAAACAGGCGGCGGATGCGCGCTTTTATGCCCAACTGGCGACTGCCCAGCAGGCGCTGAAGAACGGTGACAGCGCCCAGGCGCTGGCGCTGAGTGAACCGCTGGCGCAGGCCGACGGTGAGAAAGGCATTGCGGCGAAGCTGTTCCGCGCGGACGTCCAGCGTCGCAGCAATCAACTCGATCAGGCAGAGCAAACCTATCGCGCTATCCTGCAAACGGATGCCAATAACCGTAATGCCAAAGAAGGTCTTTTCTACGTATTGCGTCAGCAAAACCGCAGCGCAGAGGCGAATACCTTGCTGGCATCACTGCCAGACAGTGTGCGTCAGAGCGTGGCACCGCGCGGCAGCAGCACCGATCCGATCCGTGCGCAGGCCAAACGTGAACTGGCTGCCGGTAACAACAGTGCGGCGATTGCCACACTCAACAGCGGTATCCAGCGCTATCCGAACGACGGCTGGTTGCGTCTTGACCTGGCGCGTATTTATCGCGCCCAGGGCGATAACATGATGGCCGCCAATATTATGCAGCCTGCCATGCGCAGCGGGGCCAGCACCAATGAGCTGTATGCCGGTGCCTTGAACGCCAGCGAAAGCGGTGCCTGGCAGCAGGCCAGTTTACTGTTGTCGCGCATTCCTAACGGCAGCAAGAGCAGCGACATGCGCGAACTGGCGCAGCGTGTGAATTTCAACCTGCAAATGGCGACCGCCGATCAATATCTGGCGCAGGGTTCAAATGCCGCCGCCGCGAACACCTTGCGTGCGCTGGCCTCTACCCCGCCAGCTAACCCGGTGGATGCGGGTAATCTGGCGCAGAAGCTGGCGAAAGCGGGCGATCTCACTACCGCCGTGTCGGTGGTGCGCAGCAATATGCAGCGTGGCATTCAGGGTAACGCCGGTGACTATGCCGCTCAGGTGGCGGTGCTGAACCAGGCTGGCCTGAATACCGAAGCGCAGAGCTTCCTCAGCAGCCCAGAGTTGCAGTCGCGCAGTACACCGACTCAGTTGGCGAGTATTCGTAACGGTTACGTGATCAATGAAGTGGATCGCCTGCGCGAGCAGAAACAGTACGCCGCCGCTTATGACAAGCTGGTGGGCGCACTGCAGCACGATCCACAAAACCGCGATCTGATGTTCGCGATGGCGCGTCTCTATCAGTCCGGCAAGATGAATAAAGAAGCCGGTGTGGTGTATGACTACCTGATGACCCAGGATACGCCAACGCAAGACGCGCGTACCGGAGCCATCAATGTGGCGCTGGCCAATAATGATGTGAATAAGGCGAATACCTTAACGCGTGGCCTGCGCAATGAGCAGACGCCAGACCGTCTGCTGCTGCTGGCACGCGTGGCGGAAGCCAACGGCGAGCATAGCCAGGCGATGAGTTACTTGCGCACCGCACGCGGTCAGCTGATTGGCCTGCAAGGTGCACAGACGGGCAGCGTGCCGAGCGTCGGTGGTCTGGCCTTGGCCGACAACCCGTTCATCAACCGCAGCACATCGCCGGTTTCAGGTTCTCCTTCTGCCTATGGCGCAGTTATGCCCTGGCAGTCAGCACCGGATGCCTCCACCAGTAGTGCCGCAGGCGTGACGCTGGCAAGTAATACGCCAGCGGTGCAGCAGAGCCAGACGCTGCGTCAAATCGACAACATGATGGACGATTTGCAAGAAAAAACCGGTACTTGGGTGCAGGGGCAAATGCAGGTGCGCGGTCGTGATGGCGAATCGGGTCTGAGTAAACTGACCGAAGCCAAAGCGCCGCTGACTTTCTCCACCGTGCCGTTTGGCGAGTCACGCTTTGACTTCACTATGACTCCGGTTTCTCTGACGGCAGGCAGTGCGGCCGGTGACGCATGGCGTCGCTTCGGCACCAACGCCCTGGTGCAGGGGAATGTGGTGGCCTCGGGCGATGCCAAAATTGACGATGTGCCTTCCTCGTCCACCGATTCGCAGAAGGCCACCGGCGTTGAGTTGAACCTGGCATTGAAAGGCGACAGCTACAAGATTGACCTCGGCAGTACCCCGCTCGGGCAGGATCTGAGCACGCTGGTCGGTGGTGTGCAGTGGTCGCCGAAGTTGACTGACTTCCTGACGTTGATCCTCACCGGTGAACGTCGCGCGATGACTGACAGCCTGCTCTCTTACGTTGGCGTCGAAGACAAAACCAGCGGTAAGCGCTGGGGCCGCGTCACCAAAAACGGCGGTAACGCTTTACTGAGCTACGATAACGGCGATGCCGGTTTCTATGTGGGCGGTGGTGCGTACAGCTACATCGGTGAAAACGTGGCAAGCAACAATAGCGTGCAGGCGACCGCCGGTGCCTATGTGCGTCCGTTCCACTCCGATGACCGCGAACTGAAAGCCGGGATGAGTTTGTCGTGGATGGACTTCTCGAAAAACCTCAGCTACTTCAGCTACGGCCAGGGCGGTTACTTCAGCCCGCAAAACTATGCGTCGGTGTCATTCCCTATCGAATTCACCCGCAAGTTTGACGACCTGAAAGTGAATGTCGGCGGTTCGGTGGGTTATCAGTCGTACAGCCAGGATAAGAGCGCCTACTTCCCGAATGATCCGACATACCAGGCGCAAATGCAGAGCCTGGCCGATCAGGGTTATGTGAAGAGTGCCTATTACAGCGGCGACAGCAAAAACGGCATCGGTTACAACCTGCATGCCGGTGCCGATTACAAGATCAACAAAGATGTCACCATTGGCGGCCAGTTAGGCTACGACACCTTTGGCGATTACAACGAGAGCACAGCGAATCTGTACTTCCGTTACATGTTCGGAGACAACTAATGAGTGAGCAAGTAACCGCGCGCGCCAGCCATCCACATCAGCCAGGTTGGTTCGACCTGGTGAGCGTGATGATTGAAAGCATGTTGAACAATGCGGGTGAGGAAGCCGAAGGTTTTCTTATCGACGTGGGCGCATCGCTGGCAAAACGCTATCCTTTAGCAGAAGCGCGCACCGTGCAGGATCTGGAGCGCGAAATAAATCTGCAGCTGGCCCGTTTCAACTGGGGTTTCAGCCAACTGCAACCGCAGGAAAATGCGATTCTCATTCAACACCACGCGCTGCCGCAGGGCGACAGCAATGTGGATGCTGATCGCTGGCAACTGGCATTAAGCGCCGTGCTGGCGGGCGTTTATGCCCAGTGGTTACAGGCGCAAGGTGGCAGTGCAGCGGTGCCGGTCACGTTCGAGAAGAACGACGGCGGCACGCTGCATTATCGATATCAATAGGATGCTGTGATGAAAGTGATGCGGTTCTGGCGTCAATGGATGCTGTGTTTCATGGTGATGTTTTTTAGCGCCCAGGCGGCCGCAGACGGCTGGAGTACCTTTAAAAGTCGTTTTATGAGCAGCGATGGCCGTATCAGCGATACGGCTAACAATAATGTCAGCCACACCGAAGGACAGGGCTACGGCATGTTACTGGCGGTGGCCAATGACGATCGTGCCACTTTCGATAAGCTGTGGCAGTGGACGCGTAGCCATTTGCGCAATCCACAGAATGATCTGTTCTACTGGCGTTATACGCCGGGGGCGGCCAATCCAATTGCGGATAAAAACAACGCGTCCGATGGTGATGTGTTGATTGCATGGGCGCTGCAACGTGCAGGGCAGAAGTGGGGAGGTGATTATCAGTCCACCTCTGACCGTGTTCAGCGGGCCATCGTCAAACAGAACGTGATCACCTTTGGTGGGCGCACGGTGATGTTGCCCGGCGCACAAGGGTTCAACAAAAACAGCTATGTGGTGCTGAATCCTTCTTATTTTCTGTTTGCCGCATGGAAAGAGTTTGCCGATCGCAGCCATCTGCGCGTGTGGAACAGCTTGATCGATGACGGGATGGATTTGCTGGGCGATATGCATTTCGGCAAAACCGGCCTGCCGCTGGATTGGGTGGCGCTGAACGCGGATGGTTCAGTCGCACCTGCGGTGGGATACTCCAACCGCTTCAGCTATGACGCGATTCGTATCCCGCTGAATATCTGGTGGTACGATCCGCAAAGCTTACGTCTGGTGCCGTTCCAACGTGTCTGGCAGGGCTATGGTCGCATGACCACACCAGCCTGGTTTGATGTGCTCGCCAATACACCTGCGCCATACAATATGGACGGTGGGCTACTGGCTATCCGAGATCTGACTCTGAACCAAACCGGTTATCTTAGCGACCGTTTAGCGCCGGATCAGAACTACTTCTCGGCCAGTTTGCAGCTGCTGACGTGGTTGGCGTATCAAGAGAAGCGTTAACAATCACAGCGTGCGGATGACGTACCGGTCGCCATAAATGGCGACGCTACAATCGTCATCCGCGTAGGGTCGGCATTCATGCCGACCGGTTTCATTCCCCGTGCAGACCCTTATTTAAAATCCGCGTACGACTCCAATGGCTGTGGCGGCATGTCCATATCCCCGTTCCAGCCTGCCATGGAATAGCGCATGTAAATCAACCCATGGCTTGGGGTGTAATCCTTGGCTTGCTGGATATCCATCGCCAGGCCCACCGACCAGTGCGGCGTCAGACGGCGCTCCACCACCGCTTGCAGGGTATAACCGAAGCCGTTGCCTGAGCTGCTGTCAGAGGTGGGATTGGATGCCAGCGTAAAGCCAGGATTGACCGGATAGCGCTGCTGACCGTCGGTTTGCGATTGCGACCAGGACACCGAGCCACCGAGATCATAGGACCAGTTTTCGGTGCGTTGACGATAGGTAATCGGCACCGACAGCGAAAAATATTGCTGCGGGCTGTAATAGCCGCCCTGGCCGAAGGTGTAGTCGCTGAGGTCTTTCTGGTAATGCCACAGCATGCTGTTGAGGCCAATGGTTGCGCGGCGGTTGTTCTCGTTGATCAGCTTGTAGTAATAACCCGCCATCAAACGTTCACGGCTGTTATCAGCGACATTCTCACCGGTAATTTGATGGGCGCTGATATCGGCCCACACGCCATTGGCCTCGCCCTGATCGTAACTCAGCCCAATGGAGCCACCGGTCGCCACGACGCCGCCCCAGGTTTTCCCGCCATTGGCTGACGGATCGCGGGCACCCGCGTATGCCAGCAGCGAACTGGAAATCGGTCGGCGCGAAGCGGTGAAGGTCACGCCAATATCTTTCACATCGGTTTTCCAGCTTAAACCGCCCACCCAGTTAGTCACTTCAAAACCGAGCGGCGTGGTGCCGATATCCCCTGACCAGCGGTCATTGTGCCAGCCGACGCCAATTGACGTGCCTTCATCGCGCTGGGTGAAGTCGCGGCTACAGCCACCTGAATTATCATCATTACAGCTGCCGAACCGTTCACTGTGGCTGCCGTCGGTGGTGGAAAAGTCCCCGCTGACACCAATACGTGATCGACGCGCACAAAGCTGCGTCCATCTGCGAAAGGCGTCTCCGCCTGCATCATGGTGGTGTGCGCGGTAAAATCAGACGTGCCGCCGTTGCCCTTATCGCGTGAGTAATCCTGCTCCAGCGTGAAGGTGGTGTCCTGCTGACGATACAGGTCGGCCGCATCGCTGCGAATGCTGCGTTTTAGCCAGTCATCTTGTTCGTCATTGCGCGTCAGGCGGGTGTAGTCATCATTGCTCAGCGGCACGTCGTGACTGATGCCGCTGGCGGCCATCGCCTGGCGATAATCCTGCTGCGCCAGCTCAGGGCTTTCCAGCCGTGCGGCATCGCGGTACACCAGCGCTTTACTCTGTGACGGCGGCTCTTTGGTCACACGGTTTTTTAAATCGTTCAGCAGCTGCTGCGCTCGCACGCTGTCGCCGCTGTTTTGCCAGGCCAGCGCCACGCGTCTTCCGCTGTTGATATTTTGCTGCGCCACACTTGGCGGCAGGGCGTGCAGTGCCTGCCGCGCTTCCTGCGTCCGCTTGAGGGCGATTAACGCTTCAATGCGGCCTAATGCCGCATCATTGTTCTGCGCATCCTGTTGCAGCACGCGTTGATAGCCGTTCAGCGCGGATTGGGCATCACCCCGTTCCAGCGCCCAATCGGCCAGCGTGATGTCTCGTCGCTGCGAGGCGGGCTGCTGGTTTAACAGTGCCAGCGCCGCTTGTTCCTTGCCATTGGCCCGAAGTTTGCTGGCCTGGGCGAAGACTTTGTCTTGGGTTAAGCGATCGGCCAGCTCATGCATATTGCTGTCCCAGCGTGCTTCAGGCAGGCGATGTAGTGCCGCTAATGCCGCATCATCCTGATCGCCAGAGGAGAGCCACAGCGCCCACGCATAGAGTGCGGCGGGTTCCTGCGCATGCTGGCGCACCATGGCGTCCATCACTTGTGCGCCTTGTGCCTCTGCGCCGCTGTTACGCAGCGCCCCGGCTAAGCGGTAAGAGAGCCAGATGTCATTAGGGTTGTCCTGCTCCGCCTGACGATATTTCACCACCGCCTGATGCCATTGGCCTTGTTGTGCCAGCGCATCGGCTTCCGCACGCAGGCTGTCACTGCGCAGCGAGCGCAGGGTATCGGCGAGGGAGCGCTGCTGTGCGGCAGGCAGGGAATTGATAAACGCCATGGCGCGTGCGGGAGATTGTCTTTGATAAAGCCCAGCCAACCGACTCACCGCCGTGGTATTGCTGCGATCCAGACGCAGCGCCTGTTGCCAGAATTGTTCCGCCTGCGCCTCATTTTTGCGTGCCTGCGCGACATCGCCCAGGCCAATCAACGCCCAGCTGTCGCGATTATCGATGGCCTGCGCACTGCGATACTGACGTTCTGCGCCAGAGAGATCGCCTTTTTTCAGCGCGTCATCGCCATTATTGATGGCCAGCCAATAGCGGTTGGTTTGCAGCAGCGACTGCCATTTGCCAATTTGGGTACTGGCTTGCCCTGCCTGAATGGCTTTTTGCAGCCAGCTGATGGCTGCCGCACGGTTGTTGGCACGCGCCTGCGCCTGGCCCATGGCACCCATTAACTCGGCATCATTGGGGTTGGCTTTCAGCGCTGCGCTCAGTGAGGCAATGGCACCGGCCCCGCCGCCCGCATCCACCAGCGCCAGGCCACGCATACGCTGACGATAGGCTGGATCGGCCAGCAATTTCTGCTGCCGTGCCAGCTCTTCCTGGCCGCGCTGTTGGGCATCACCCGAGGTGAACACCTGCAAATATTGCTGCAGGCTGGCCACGGTGCGGTCGCTGACCGGTTGATTCTGGATCTGCTGCAGCCACAGCTCTGAAGCCGCATCACGCCCGCCATCACGATTGGCCAGGCTGCGCAGTTGCTTCAGCGCTTCATTCGGCTGATTGTTATCAAACGCCATGCGTGCCAGCTGCAGCTCTACGCCGATATTGCCGGGATAGCGCTGCTCCAGCCCCTGCAACTGGCGATAAGCGGTGATCTGTTGGCCCGGTAAACGCGCCACCAGACGCCAGTATTCCAGCTCGGTGTTGACGTCCGGGAAGACGCCATGGAACAGCGCATCCCAGGCCGCTTTAGCTTCCTCTACGCGTCCGGCGGTGGCCAGCAAGCGTGCCTGTTGCAGCTGCTGGCGACCTTCCGCGCTCATCAAGCGCAGGCCGGTTTCGGATTCCCGTGTGGCGATGTCATCGGGCGCCACTTTCTTCAATTCATCCAGCAGCGTCTGCGCTTTGGCCTGATCGCCCTGACGCAGTGCCATGCGGATTTGCGCCGCCAGCACCTGTGGATTGTCCGGATCGATTTTTTCCAGACGATAGAGTGACTGCTGCACCAGGTCGTATTTGTTGGTGGATTCACCGGTGCGGATCTGCATCAGCAGCCACGCGACCGGCGAAACCTGCGGGCCATCGGCTGCCACGCCGGGGCCCGCGAGGATGCTGGCAATCAGCAGCCCAAGTGGCAGTTTATTCATCATCATCCAGCTCGGCCAGACGGCGACGGCTGACCATGCGCATCAGACGCCATGCCATCAGTGCAAACAGAATCACCACCACCACGGCACAAATCGCCAGCCACACCGGATGAGTTGCCAGCATATTCCACAAGCGTTCCCACCATGGCAGATGGCCGACGAAGTAGGTGTCGCCCACGCGTACGCTGGTGACGCCTGATTCCCGCACGATGGTGGCAGAGCCGAACACGGCGGCACGTTTTCCGCTGTCGAGTAGCGCGTTATTCAGTAAATCCCAGCCGCGTGGGCTGTCAGCCAGCAAGGCGACAACGCTACGTTGATCGTTAAACGGCGACTGGAATCCGACAATCGCACCCATCGGGCCGCGTGAACTGATACCGGTCTGGCTTTCCACTTTGCGGTCACTGTCTGAGACCGGCACATTCTGCGCGGTGATCGGGCGTGTAGGCATGTTGATCCAGCTACGTGCCGCCTCGACCAGTAAGTTGATCTTCTTATCATCCTGCAGATCCTGCGGGATGTCGCCGATCATCAGCAGGTCAGCATCTTTGTCTTTGGCTTGCTGCCAGTTATCGCTCATTTGCACGCGCAGTGCCGGATAGCCGGTCTGTGCGCCGATGGCACCTAAGGCATTCAGCATGGTGCTGACTTCGCCGTTATCCGGCTTCGGCTGCACTAACACCAGGGTCTGCGCGAGATCGGCGTAGCGGCTGTAAGGGAAACCGGCGTTAGCATAGGCACCGAGCGACGGCATCTCGATGTAGTGGCGATAGCCGGAGAAATCGATGCTGGAGTGATCGTCGATCACCACGTGGTGACCAACGGCAGTGACGGTTTCACAGCGACCATCGGCGGTGCCGCCAATAAAGGTATTGGCATAGTCGAAGCTGAAGCGCAGTTGGTTCACCACGCCAAGACGCAGCGCCGGAATGGTCAACTGGCGGTTACTGTCTTGCAAACCTTGCATCAGCGGAATATGCATCAGCTGCTGACCGGCGGTATCTTTTACCGTCAGCGGATAATCCTGCATAAACTGATTGTTCAGATGTACAGCTAAACGCGAGCCGTCTTGCTGAATCGGCGAGGTATAGCGGTAAATCAGATCCATATCGATGCCGCGTGCGCGCACCAGGAACAGATCGGGCGGCAGGTTCAGCGTCAGGCTGATGGGGTTCGGCTGCAAGCCGTCGGCCTGCAGCTGGTTCTGATATTGCGTCAGCTCGGCAAAAGTGGTGCGGCGGTCGGTGCGCACCCAGTTTGGCGCATCGTAGGCCTGGCGTGGGGCCAGCAGTTTCACGCTGTCGATAGTGGACGTATCGCCGCGCAACAGCAGTTCACCTTGCGCGATGCCTTCGACGGCGGTCAGTAGGTCGTTATCATCGCGGCCCAGCACCAGCAGCATTTTTTCGTACGGATTGTCGGGCTGGCTTACCATCTCTACCGTTGGCTTTTCCACCGGCGGCAGGTCTTTCAGGAAGTCAGGGCGATGATCGTTAGTAGCGAAAATCACCGCATGCTGATCTTTCGGCAACTGGTTATACAGCACCGGGAACGACTGTCCACGCCACTGGGCTTTGCTACCGAACCATGAAGCCAGAATACCGGCGGCGCGCTGCTGCACCAGATTTGGCTGGCTGCTGAACACCATCGGCAGCTGCAAAGGCCGATTATCACGCGCGTCAAAGAAGGGTTCCGGGAAGTGCGAGAGGTCGTTCTTCAGCGGCAGTTTTTGCAGCGTCAGATCGAGCTTGCTCTCTTTGCCGATATCCATCCAGATGGTGCTGTTGGCGGGGTTTTCACACACGTTAGCGTAATGCCCAACCAGCTCAAGGCGCACACGGTTGAAGTCGCCAATAAAACGCGGATCGATCGGCAGCTGGGTTTGATTCTCTTTGCCCAACTGGTCAGCGGTGACGGTGATCAGCCCGACCAGTTCATCGTTGAGATAGACCTTAAGTTGCGACAGCGTGGGGATCAGCGCCGGAGAGGGACGATAACTGAGCGTCAACAAAGCACGCGTCACCACTTCGTCACTGCGCACCCCAAACTCGATCTGGCTGGTGGGTTCCGTGCCGCGCAGCGTCATGCTGCCGGGTGGCGGTGCGACCTGATTGAACAGCAGCTGGCTGTCGCGCAGCGGCGCATTCACATCCAGGGGTTGAGCAACCACCGGGAGCGGCGTCTGTGCGGCGGCGCGAGGTGCCTCGGGCGCTGAAGGCTGTGGCGCAGCCTGCGCCAGCGTGGCAGTGCCCAGCAACAGGGCGGTAAACCAGCTCAGTTTTCTCGTCATGGTCTTATCATCAACTTAAGTGAAATCGGTTTTGATTGCCGCAGGGGTGTGGCGAATACCCTGCGGTAACAGTGAAGCCAGCCAGCTGACTAACGCTGTCAGTATCCGGAAAAGTCGGCGCAGCGGGGCAGGGCCATACTCCGCCAGGCGCAAATAGCCTTTGAAGCCCAGTATCATAATGTCTGCCAGGCTCTGCACCGGTTTGTCTTCCGGGAAGCCGTCCTGCCATAGCGCCCAGGTATCGGCGCGGGCGAAGGTACACTGAATAAATTCAATATGCTGGCGAGTCGAGAGTTGATGCAGGCGAATACCGGCACGGCGGCCAAACACGCGCTGTACCTGGCAGGGGAAGCCGAACTCCTGCTGACCACGGCGCAGTAGCAGCCAGACGGGTTCATCTTCCTTCAGGGCATCTGCTTCACGCAGTTCGACGCCCACGCCACCATCGGAGTAGTCACGCAGTGTGCAGGGCACCATATGGCCGTCCTGACGGGCGATGGCCGCCGGCATGGCGATCTCCACGCGGTGCGCTTCGCGAATCTGGCGCGCTTCCACCGAGACGGCCACGGCCCCCCCGAGGATGATCATGTTGTACACCACCCACACCAGGCTGACCCAAATGGTGAGCATTTCGTTGGCGGGGCCGTAGGCCATGCGCCAGAAGGCCATGCCGATGCCTGCGATATTCAACAGCACCAGCATCATGTAAGGCTTGGTGATCACCCAATCGAGATGGCGCTCTTCCACCAGACCGCCTTTGGCAGTGACGTTGAACTTGCCTTTGTGCGGATTAAACAGCGCCACGGTGGTCGGGCGCGCGATGTACCATGCCAGCACGGTTTCATACACTTCACTCCAGAACGAGTGACGCCAGCGTCCCTGAATGCGCGAGTTCGTCAGGCTGGTGTGCACCATATGCGGCAGCACATAAATCGCAATCGCCAGCGCGGGGGCGTAGATGATGTAGGCGTGGCACAGCAGGAAGGCCAAGGGCGCCAGCAGGAAAATCAGGCGTGGAATCCCGGCGAGGAAGTGCAGCATGGCGTTGGCGTAGCATAAGCGCTGCACCAGCTTTAACCCTTTGCCAAACAGCGGGTTATCGAGACGGAAAATCTGCACCATGCCACGCGCCCAACGGATGCGCTGACCAATGTGCGCGGACAAACTTTCGGTCGCCAGGCCGGCGGCTTGTGGAATACGAATATACGCCGAAGTGTAACCCTGACGATGCAGGCGTAGTGAGGTGTGGGCATCTTCGGTCACGGTTTCCACTGCAATGCCGCCAATCTCATCTAATGCTGTACGGCGCAGCACCGCACAGGAGCCGCAGAAGAACGCTGCATCCCAGGTGTCATTACCGTCCTGAACCAGGCCGTAGAACAGCGAGCCTTCGTTGGGCGTCTGGCGGAAGCGGCCGAGGTTGCGCTCGAACGGGTCAGGCGAGAAGAAGTGATGCGGTGTTTGCAGCATCGCGAGACGGTGATCCTTCAGGAACCAGCCCATGGTCAGTTGCAGGAAGGAGCGTGTTGGCACGTGGTCGCAGTCAAATATCGCCACGTAGTCACTGCGGCAGGCGACTTTCAGTGCGTGATTGATGTTGCCCGCTTTGGCGTGTTCATGGGTGGGTCGCACCACATAATTGACGCCTACGCTGGCGGCAAACTCGCGGAACTCTTCCCGTGTGCCGTCATCAAGAATGTAGATATTGAGTTTGTCCTGCGGCCAGTCGATGCCCATTGCCGCGTAAATAGTCGGTTTCACCACGCTCAGCGGTTCGTTATAAGTCGGCACCAGAATATCGACGCTCGGCCAGGTGGTGATTTCGGGGGGCATTGACACCGGCTGGCGATTGAGTGGCCACAGCGTCTGGAAATAACCCAGCACCAGTACCGACCACGAATAAGTTTCGGCACCAATCAGCAGCAGACCAAAGGTCAGGCTCAGCGGATCGTCCCAGTTCAGGGTTTCGGTGTAACGCCACCACAAATAGCGACAGGAAATGGTCAGCGACAACACAATCAGCATGATAGTCGAGAGGCGGCCCGGCACGCGGCGCACCATCATCGCCAGACCCCACAACAGCAGCACAAAAACAAACTGGGTGGTGATGCCAAACGGCTGTGAAATACAGAGTAACGCCAGCAGACTGGCGACAATCGCAGCGGTGATAAACAGCAACTGACGCACGCGCACGGGCAGTTTTTGCAGTTGTTGCTCGGTGCGCAGATGCAAACCGGTTTTCGCTACCCGTGCAGGCAGCGTGCCCAACCATTGATAAAACTGCTGACGCCAGCGAAACAGTGAACTGAATGCGTTGAAGCGTTTACGTTCACTGCGCGCGCTGTTGTCGAGTGGCAACACCAGCAGCAGCCACAGACTCTGCAGCGCGTAGCGCAGCGCATCTAACGGACGCGGGCGCTGCGGTGAGATTTGCGGATAGTAGCGCTGACGCTGTTGCAGAATACGTTGCCAGCCGGGCGTTTCCAGTCGCAGCAGCGACCAGGCCAGCACACACCACAGCAGGTGCAACGCCACGGTTAAACGCCCTGCGCCGTGCTGACGTGCTGTACGGGCGCGACGCTGCAGCGCCTGCCATGCCTGCGGAACCAAAAGCCAGCGCAACGGATTCACGCGTGACCACCCGCAACATTCAGCAGCAGCCAGTTCGCCAGGGTATTGATCTCCTCACTCGCCAGCGCATGGGGGCGATATTCGCCCACCGGCTGCTTCATCATCAGCGCCTCGGCCAGCGCTTCATCTCGATGAATTACCTGTGGAATAAGATTCTTCAGCGTGCGCAGCCACAGTTGATGCAGATCTTGTTGTAGCTGGCTGTTGGCGTTGAACTGGTTGATCAAAAACAGGGTGTGCGGCAGGAAGCGTGGGTGATGCAAACGCAGCTGGCAGTTGGCATCCAGCGATAGCACCTGCAGTAGACGATCGGCTGCATGGGCAAAAGATCGCTGCCAGGGTAGCAGATCCGCCGGAAGGTCGAGGATCACCCAACGGTAGTGCGCTTTCAGGGCCGGGAGCGCGTTAAGCAGTGGTGAAGCAAAGTGATCATCCGCTGCTTGCAGGGTTAACGTTTGCTGATGACTGAGCGTGCCGAAGGGCAGGAAATCAAGCCCGGTTTGATAACGCTGCGCACACTGCTGCCAAGGCTGCTGTTCCAGCAGGGCAGGCACCCAGCCCTGTGGGTGAGTGAGAGGCAAGTTAAAGTGGGCAGCTAGTTGATTTGACGCAGAAAAATCGATGACCAGCACCGATTCTTGCAACGCATTGAGCGCCCAGCCGAGTGCTGCACTGAGCGAGGTCGCGCCACAACCCCCACGTAATCCTTGTAAGGCAATGACCGGCATTAGCGTTCAGGTTCCTGTAAAGCAGTTAATTCACGCAGCAGCGGCCATCGCGTGAGCAGAGAATTGAGGCGCTCTTCGCGGGCAATATCAATGTAACGAAAGGCCTTTAAAGAAAAGGCTTCGCTCAACGCATTAATGTCATCCTGATCCTCACTGGTGGAAGCGATCAGCGAAAAGGCATTCTCAGTTTTCATTACTTTCTTGCCACCAAAAACAGCAACGGATGAATTGTGGTTTTATTTTTTGTAAAGTCTAGACCTGATGAAAAGCAGGCACCATGCAAAAATCAATGTGATTTGAGATAGCGCAGGTTTTATTTATTTCAGCAGTTCCAATCGTCGTCGTCTATATTAAACTAGCTTGGATTGTTCTGATCGTGAAACAAATATGAAAAATCGCTACGCGCTTGGCCTACAACAGGTTCAGCAGGAATTAATTACACTACAGAATCCAGGGTTTTATTGGATCACCAGTCAGCGTCAGGAAGATGCCAGATTACTGCTGCGTCAGGTGGTTAGCCATCAGCAGGCGGCAACACTGGTCAGCGCAGATGAGAAGCCACAAGCGCTGCTCACTCCCGATCCTGTCTCTGGCCCAGCGCGTATCCCGCTATTTTCTTTACCAGCTAATAAAGCCAGCCTACAGCACCTTGAGAATGATTTTGCCCGCGTGCTGAATAGCCGCAGTGGGTTAGTGCTGTTTTACAGCAACGCCGCGCTGTGGAGTAAATTATCCGAGGATGAGCTGACGCAATGGGTGAAACGCATGCGTCGTTTGTTAATAAAAAAACAAATCACGTTGTTACTGATCACCTCGGGAACGGCAATTATTCACTTGCGTAATCATCTTCAGCGTTATTTTCGCCAGCTTGATGGTGTCGCGCATTTAGAATTTCAACAAGATAGCTGGCAATACCGAATTAACTGGTGGTACTCCGCAGACAAACTTTTGGCGGACCGCGCTATCCGACTCAGTTGCACTGATAATCAATTTTGTGCCGCCAACGAAACGGAACAACATATTCCGCTCAGCCTGAATGATGAAAATCAATTCCTTGCTCAGGAAGGTGTGTTAGAAGGTGCGCCGCCGCTGTCCAGCCAATGGCAACTGTTTAGCGACAATGAAGGGGTGTTCTCTCGTGCTCAGCAGGCGAATGCAGCAACCGTCATTTTTAGCCTGGCCCATAATCAGGATATCAATACCTTAGCGAAGATGGTCCACAGTTTGCGTCGTTCACGGGGTAATACGCTGAAGATTGTGGTGCGCGAAATCAGTACCAGTCTGAGATACAGTGATGAGCGTCTTTTGCTGGCTTGTGGGGTAAATGCCATTGTGCCGACGGCAGCCACCTTATCGCGTTTTCTCACCACGCTGGAGGGGATTCAGGGGCAGCAGTTTACCCGTCACGTGCCGGCCAATCTCTCGGCCTTGATGCAGGCGCTGCAACCGCTACAGCAGAAAGGCTATCTGCCGCTGGAGAACTTCTGCACCGCCGTGCAGCAGCTAATGGGCAACACGCTGCTGCCGGAAAATGACAAAGGACTGATGGTGGCATTGCGTCCCGTCCCTCAGTTGAAGCCGGAGCAGGTTCTGACGTTGTGTAAACCGCGTCGCTTTGGTGATTTAGTGACGTTGATTAATGACCGCATCTATTTGTTCTTATCCTCCTGTCGCTTTAACGATCTGGATATTGCGCTGAAGTCGATTTTCTCACTGCCGCATGATGAGTTGTTCAGTAACCGCGTGGTGTGGTTTGAGGACAATCAGATTCTGTCGGAAGTGCATAAGATTCGCCAGCTGACCCCGGTGGCACAACGTGAAGTGCAGATGGCTTCGGTGGATTTACCCTCGACCCGTCCGAAGGAGGTTGCTGAGAGGCGCAGTGCGCAAACACCACAACCGATTATTCTCAACCTCGATGGAGATCGCCACTGATGACACTGATGGATTGGGTGCAGGTGGCGATCCTGCTGTTATTAATTTTGCTGTTCCTGAAATCGTTGTTTGTGCGTTGGTTACCGCGCAGCAGCACCAGCTTGCTGATGCGTTTGCTGCCGCCGCGTGCGCTGAAATCGGAAGGGCAGTGGCAACGCAAACCCGCTAAAACGGATACCAAAGCGTAATGAGTGATACTAAACCTTCGACGCTGCACGGTTCGTGGTGGCGCGGTCTCGGCGGCTGGAACTTCTACTTCCTGATCAAATTTGGACTGTTGTGGTACGGCTATCTTAATTTTCACGCGCTGAGCAATCTGGTGTTTCTGGCCTGGCTGCTGTTTCCGCTGCCGTCACGCCGTCTGCATCGCATACGACACTGGGTTTCGCTGCCGATTGGCTTTGCGCTGTTTTGGCACGATACCTGGCTGCCAGGGCCCGAATCGATCATGAGCCAGGGCGGCCAGTTAGCCGGGTTCTCATCGGCTTATCTGCTCGACCTGGTGAATCGCTTTATTAACTGGGAGATGATCGGCACCGGCTTTGTGCTGCTGGTGTTGTACCTGTTCGTGGCCCAGTGGATTCGCGTTACCGTGTTGGTCTCGCTGATGTTGATCTGGTTGAACGTGCTGACGATTGCCGGTCCGGCGATGAATTTGCTGCCGACCAAAGCCGCCACGCCTGAAGTGGCGTTGAATGACAAACCGTCCACGGCTAAAGCGCCGGATGGCCTGGATCAATCGGCTCCACCGACCAGTGCCAATTTGACTTCATGGCTCAATCGCTTCTACGACAGTGAGCGCCAACGCGTCACCCACTTCCCGGATGCCTTGCCTGCGGATTCGCAGCCGTTTGATATTCTGGTGATCAATATCTGCTCCCTGTCATGGTCAGATATGGATGTGGCACAACTGCGCGACCATCCGCTGTGGAAGCACTTTGATATCGTGCTGAATAACTACAATTCCGCTACCGGTTACAGCGGCCCGGCAGGGATTCGTTTACTGCGTGCCAGCTGCGGCCAGACGTCGCATAGCAATCTGTATAAACCCACCGATCAGCGTTGCTATCTGTTTGATAACCTCGCTAAGCTCGGCTTTAAGCAAGAGCTGATGATGGACCACACCGGCGTGTTTGGTAACTATCTCAAAGAGTTGCGCGAAGATGGCAATCTGCAAGCGCCGCTGATGTCGCAGGCAGGCATTGCACCGGAATTGACCTCGTTTGACGGTTCGACCGTGTTTAATGATGGGCAGCTGATGCAGCGCTGGCTTGACGATCGTACCAAGAGCAGCGATGCGCGCAGTGCGACTTTCTATAACCTGATCCCGCTGCATGATGGCACGCGTGAGCTGGGCAGCACGCGCACCGCTGACTGGCAGCCGCGCGCGAAAGTGCTGTTTGATCAGCTGGATACCTTCCTGACTAATCTGCAAAAATCCGGTCGTCGGGTGATGGTGCTGGTGGTGCCCGAACACGGTGCTGCGCTGCAGGGCGATAAGATGCAAATGTCAGGTCTGCGCGATATCCCCAGCCCAAGCATTACTCATGTGCCAGTGGGTATTAAGTTTGTTGGCATGAAGGCGCCACATCAGGGCCAGCCGCTGACGATTGATACGCCGACCAGTTTGCTGGCGATTTCCGAGATTATTTCCCGCGTGGTGGATGGACAGGTATTTAACGCGCCTAACGTGAATATGTCGGTGCTGGCGGATAATTTGCCGCAATCGCCGGTGGTGTCAGAAAACGATAACGCCGTGGTGATGATGTATCAGGGCAAACCCTGGATCCGCCTCAACGGTGGGGATTGGGTCGCGTATCCGCAGTAATTTTACATGAAAACGGTCGGCATTAATGCCGACCCTACAACGCGTAGGGTGCGCATTGATGCGCACCGTTGCACTATCCGCACGTTGTTGACAGGTGAACAAATCCTAATCACCCATTTATCTGCCTCTCACGACCACTTTTCGACTTTATCCCGGCGCAAAAAATCACTGACCTGCGATATACTCGCTGCGCATTTCATCTAAAGACACGGCGTGAGACGCCGGGAGAGGTTTTGTTGCGCGTTAGTCGCTCGTTAACGATAAAGCAGATGGCAACGGTGTCCGCCGTGGCGATGGTGACCATCAGCATTTTTATCGTCATCCAGTTATTCCACTTTGTGCAGCAGCGCAGGATTGACTACGCCCAGCAAATGGAGAATATCGCACACACGGTGCGTCAGCCGCTGTCTGAAGCGGTGCTCAAAGGCGATATTCCGCAGGCGGAACGCATTCTCAATACCCTCAAGCCCGCCGGTATTTTGTCTCGGGCGGATGTGGTTCTGCCTAACGCATTCCAGGCACTGCATGCCGATTTCGTGCCGGAAAAACCGGTGCCGCGCTTTGTTGCACGTCTGTTTGAGTTGCCGGTGCAAATTACGCTGCCGCTCTACTCGGTTGAACGAACCGGCTTGCCCAAGCCGATCGCCTACCTTGTGCTACAGGCAGACTCCTCACGGGTGTATCAATTCCTGCTCAGTACGCTTTCAACCATGATCACCACCTATTTGCTGCTGGCACTGATTCTCTCCGTGGCCATCAGCTGGTGTATCAATCGTCTTATCGTGCATCCCTTGCGTAACTTGTCGCGTGATCTACAGGAGTTACCACCGCAAGCCATTCTCACGCACAAACTGGATTTGCCACATAATCATCGAGACGATGAAATCGGTATGCTGATCCGCAGCTACAACCGCAATCAGCAGGTGCTGGAGTCGATTCATGATGAAATGAGCCGCATGACCACCCATTTCGCCGTCACTGACTTGCCCAATCGCGCACTGTTCCTGGCCCTGCTCGATCAGCACGCCAGCCATCGCCATCGTCGTCAGCCGTGGGGGTTGATGGTGATCCGCATTGAGACCTTGCAGGAAGCCAACGGCGTCCTGAGCGATGAGCAGCGCGATACCTTAATGCTGACGCTGGTGGAAAAAATTCGCAGCACCGTGGACGATCACACTTTGCTGGCGCAAACCGGACCGAGCGATTTTGCGCTATTGATGAAGCGTGCCCATAATCCGTTCCGGGCGATGCGGCTGGCCCGCAACCTGATGATCCGCATCAATCAGCCCGTCAATCTTCATCAACTGCAGCTGCGTCCCAATGCCAGTATCGGTCTGGCGTTGCATGACGATAGCGTCGTCAGCGCGGGCGAGCAGCTTGATCGCGCCACCTCCGCCATGATGTCGGCGCGTCATCAGGGTAAAAACCAGATTCTGTTCTTTGATCCGGCACTCACTGAACGGGCGCAAAAACGTCTGACGCAGGAGCACGATATCTTGCAGGGCTTACAGGACGGTCAGTTTGCACTCTATCTGCAGCCGCAAATCAACATGGCAACCGGTGAACTGGCCGGTGCCGAAGCGTTACTGCGTATGCGTATGCCGGATGGCAGTTACGGATTATCAGAAGAGTTTATTGCCAGCGCCGAAGAGATTGGCGTGATTTCGGCGATAGGCCGCTGGGTATTTGAAGAAGCCTGCCGCATTCTCGCCGCCTGGCAGAAGCAAGGCATCAATATCCCACTCAGCGTTAATATTTCCGCCGTGCAGTTGCGTGACGCCAGCATGGTGAGCCATTTGCAGGGGCTGCTGGAGCGCCATCGCATTGCACCGGGTAACTTTGTACTGGAAATTACTGAAACCGCGCAAATAGGTGATGCTGAGCAGGCGATATCCCTGCTGCGCGCGTTGCAGCAAACCGGCGTGGCAGTAGCGCTCGACGATTTCGGTATGGGTTACTCTAACCTCAACTATCTGCATCAATTTAAAGCGCTGCCAGTGAACAAGCTGAAGATGGACCGCAGCTTCGTTGCCGCACTGCCCGATGACGACACCATGGTGCGTATTGTGTCAGCCATTGCCGACATCATTCACCTTGACGTGATTGCCGAGGGTGTTGAAACGGAAGAGCAGCGTGACTGGCTGCTGGCGCGCGGAATTACCATAGGGCAAGGCTACTTATACGCAGAAGCCTTGCCTTTACACATCTTTAATCAACGCTGGCTTGCGCCTTCGTCACATCCTGAATAATCACCTGATTTATTGATTTTACTTGATAAAACGCTGATGTACCGTGTGCTGAAGCGTTTCAGTTCATAGTTAGAGTTTTGTAACTTTTGTAAGGAATGTAAGGGTATATTAATCCTGTTAACGGGGTGTTATTTTCCCGCAATCGGTAAGGTTTTTCGCTTCCAGGCGGCTTGCCGCATGCGTTCTCCATAATAACGGCGGTGAATTCCGTCTATACCTGGACACCTGTTATGAAACTGTTCAAAAGCCTCTACTTTCAGGTGCTGGTTGCCATCGGCATCGGCGTCCTGTTGGGCCACTACTATCCTGAGTTAGGCGCGCAAATGAAGCCGCTTGGTGATGGTTTCGTTAAGCTGATCAAGATGATCATCGCCCCCGTGATTTTCTGTACGGTGGTGACCGGTATTGCCGGCATGGAGAGCATGAAAGCCGTTGGACGTACGGGCGCTGTTGCGCTGCTCTATTTTGAAGTGGTCAGCACCATCGCGCTGATTATCGGTCTGGTTGTGGTTAACGTGGTGCAGCCGGGTGCGGGCATGAACGTTGACCCTGCAACGCTCGACGCTAAAGCCGTGGCGGTTTACGCCCAGCAGGCGCAAGAGCAGGGTGTTATCGCCTTCTTGTTGGATATCATCCCGAATAGCGTGATCGGCGCCTTTGCCAGCGGCAACATCCTGCAGGTGCTGCTGTTCGCCATTCTGTTTGGTTTTGCCCTGCATCGCCTGGGTAACGCCGGTACCGTGATGTTCAACGTCATTGAGAGCTTCTCGAAAGTGATCTTCGGCGTGATCAACATGATTATGCGCCTCGCGCCAATCGGTGCTTTCGGTGCCATGGCCTTTACCATCGGTAAATACGGCGTCGGTTCACTGGTGCAGTTGGGGCAGCTGATTATCTGCTTCTACATTACCTGTGTGCTGTTTGTGGTGGTGGTGCTGGGGCTGATTGCGCGTTGGGCGGGCTTCAATATCTTCAAGTTCGTCGCTTACATCAAAGAAGAGCTGCTGATTGTGCTGGGCACTTCTTCTTCGGAATCCGCGCTGCCTCGCATGCTGGATAAGATGGAGAAGCTGGGTTGTAAGAAGTCGGTAGTGGGGTTGGTTATCCCGACCGGCTACTCATTCAACCTTGATGGTACCTCTATCTATCTCACCATGGCGGCAGTGTTTATCGCACAGGCCACCAACGCGCATATGGATATCTTCCATCAGATCACGTTATTGGTGGTGCTGCTGCTCTCCTCTAAAGGGGCTGCGGGTGTGACCGGCAGTGGCTTTATCGTGTTGGCAGCGACTTTATCTGCAGTGGGACATCTGCCGGTGGCGGGTCTGGCGCTGATTCTCGGTATCGACCGCTTTATGTCCGAAGCGCGTGCACTGACTAACCTGGTGGGTAACGGCGTGGCGACCGTTGTCGTGGCGAAGTGGGTCGGTCAGTTGGATGAAGAGCAGATGAAAGCGACGCTTTCTTCAGGGAAAAAGGTGAATAACGCATCACAAACCAGCATCTAATCGGCTAATTGCGTTAATTTCCCGAGAAATGCCCGCTGTCGCTTGCCCTGACAGCGGGCATTTGCATAATAAACCCCATTGATTTTTTTTCCCGATTTTTTTACCTCGTTGCGCGACATCCTGACCATCCTGT
>NZ_BBOC01000048.1:0-43286 GCF_001485335.1 Type-D symbiont of Plautia stali
CGCGATCTGAATTTGCGAGTATTTGCGAGCTGGCGCACAATTAATAATTATCTTAATTTGAGTGTGAAATATCGTAATTGAGTCTGGAGACAACCCCTTAGCAAAATAATGACTCACTGCTGACCATTCGGGTCTGATGCTAAGGAGCAAAACATGCACGCTTATTTCGACCAGCTCGATCGCGTTCGTTATGAAGGGGCCAATTCCACCAATCCGCTGGCGTTTCGCCACTACAATCCTGATGAAGTGATCCTCGGCAAAACCATGGCGCAACATCTGCGCTTTGCCGCGTGTTACTGGCACACCTTCTGCTGGAACGGTGCGGATATGTTTGGTGTGGGTGCCTTTGATCGCCCATGGCAGAAAAGTGGCGATGCATTGCAGCTGGCGAAACAGAAAGCGGATGTGGCGTTTGAGTTCTTCCACAAACTCAACGTGCCCTATTACTGCTTCCATGATGTGGATGTCTCACCAGAAGGGGATTCCCTGCGCAGCTACCGCGAGAATTTCGCGGCGATGACTGACAAGCTGCTGGAAAAACAGCAGGAAACGGGCGTGAAGCTACTGTGGGGCACGGCCAACTGCTTTACTCATCCGCGTTACGGTGCCGGTGCGGCGACCAGTCCAGACCCCGAAATCTTTGCCTGGGCCGCCAGCCAGGTGTGCAGTGCCATGCAGGCCACGCAGACGCTGGGCGGTGAAAACTACGTGCTGTGGGGCGGACGTGAAGGTTATGAAACCTTGCTGAATACCGATCTGCGTCAGGAGCGGGAACAGATTGGTCGTTTTATGCAGATGGTGGTGGAGCACAAACACAAAATTGGTTTCCAGGGCATGCTGCTGATTGAGCCGAAACCGCAGGAGCCGACCAAACACCAATATGACTACGACGTGGCAACGGTGTATGGCTTCCTCAAGCAGTTTGGTCTGGAGAAAGAGATCAAAGTTAACGTTGAAGCTAACCACGCTACGCTGGCGGGACATTCGTTCCATCATGAGATTGCCACGGCGATTGCGTTGGGAATTTTTGGTTCGGTGGATGCCAACCGCGGTGATGTGCAGTGCGGCTGGGATACCGATCAGTTCCCCATCAGCGTCGAAGAAAATGCCCTGGTGATGTACGAGATCATCAAAGCGGGCGGATTCACCACTGGCGGCTTAAACTTTGATGCCAAAGTGCGTCGTCAAAGCACGGATAAATATGACCTGTTTTACGGTCACATTGGCGCTATGGATACCCTGGCGCTGGCGCTAAAAGTCGCGGCACGCATGGTGCAGGAAGGTGAGCTGGATAAGCGCGTGGCGCAGCGTTACAGCGGCTGGAATGGTGAGTTCGGCCAGCAAATTTTAAAAGGTGAGTTTTCACTGGCATCCTTGGCGGCGCATGCTCAGCAACACCAATTGAACCCGCAGCACCGCAGCGGGCGCCAGGAACAACTGGAAAACCTGGTCAATCACTATCTGTATGATTTCTAACTGCATCAGGAGCTGAACATGGTTATCGGGATCGATTTAGGCACCTCTGGCGTCAAAGTGGTGTTACTGGATGCACAAGGGCAGGTTGTTGCGATGGAAACGGCGCCGTTGCAGGTTTCCCGCCCGCAGCCGTTGTGGAGCGAGCAAGATCCCGAAAGCTGGTGGAACGCCACGGATACGGCGATGCAGGCGCTGGCGCAGCAGCAGGATCTTAGCCAGGTGAAGGCGATTGGCCTGAGCGGCCAGATGCATGGTGCGACGTTGCTGGATGCTGATCATCAGGTGCTGCGCCCGGCGATTTTATGGAACGACGGGCGCAGCAGTGAGCAGTGCCGGGAGCTGGAACAGCGCGTGCCAGATTCGCGTCAGATCACTGGCAACCTGATGATGCCGGGCTTTACCGCCCCCAAGTTACTGTGGGTGCAACAAAACGAACCCGATGTATTCAGCAAGGTAGCGATGGTGCTGCTGCCGAAAGATTATCTGCGCTGGCGCATGAGCGGGGCGTTCGCCAGTGATATGTCAGATGCGGCTGGGACGATGTGGCTGGATGTCGCCAGGCGTGACTGGAGCGATGCCATGCTCAAGGCCTGCGATCTTAACCGTAGCCAGATGCCCGCGTTGTATGAGGGCAACCAGATCACCGGCACTTTATCGCCTGAGGTTGCCGCGCGTTGGGGGATGAACCCTGTGCCGATCGTAGCGGGCGGTGGTGACAACGCCGCCGGTGCCGTGGGTGTCGGCATGGTCGCGCCAGGGCAGGGCATGCTGTCGTTGGGCACTTCGGGCGTCTATTTCCTGGTCAGCGACGGGTATCTCAGCAATCCGCAGCAGGCCGTCCACAGCTTTTGCCACGCGCTGCCAAACCGCTGGCATTTGATGTCGGTGATGTTAAGTGCCGCTTCCTGTCTCGACTGGGCCGCCGCCTTAACCGGCTGCGCGGATGTGCCAGAACTGCTGGCTGAGGCAGAAAAAGCGCGCGGTGATGTCACGCCGGTGGTGTTCCTGCCTTATCTCTCCGGTGAGCGAACCCCGCACAATAATCCGCAGGCGCAGGGCGCATTTTTTGGCTTAACCCATCAGCACGGGCGGCCTGAGCTGGCGCGAGCGGTGCTGGAAGGTGTGGGGTTTGCGCTGGCAGAAGGGATGGAGGCGGTGCATGCCTGTGGTGTGCAACCACAAACCGTGATGCTGATTGGCGGCGGGGCGCGCAGTGCTTACTGGCGGCAGATGCTGGCGGATATCAGCGGATTAACGCTCGATTACTGCCATGGCGGGGAAGTGGGTCCGGCGCTGGGGGCCGCACGGTTGGCGCAGTGGGCGATTGATCCACAGAGTGAGTGGCCGGAACCGGAGTTGGTTCAGCGTCATCCACCGGATAGCGCACGCTATCAGGCGTATCAGCCGCAGCGCGAGAAGTTTGCGCAGCTGTATCAGCAGCTCAAACCGTTGATGTCCTGATTTGGCTCGGTGATGGCCGGATGGGGTCGTGGATTTTGATTTTAATAGGCTATGATGGACGAATCTTGTGTGTTGTTATGGCTTGAATTGGCCTTACCTTAGCCTTCTCCCTCACCCCAACCCTCTCCCACAAGCGGGAGAGGGGGCAGACTGAGCGATGTTAGAGAGGGCCAGGGTGAGGGCAAAACTCATCACCAATCCTGGAGCCCAGTATGTCGCAGCCTGTCTATTTCCTGGTTCTACCCGGCGTGATGGCGCTCGATCTTACCGGGCCTGCCGAAACCTTGCAGTTGGCGGATGGCCACTTTGCCTTGCATTACATCGGCCCCAATCCCAGCGTACTGTGCTCCACGGGCATGACTATCGCCGATATCGCCCCTTTACCCGATCGTTTACCTGACAATAGCTTGCTGGTGGTGCCCGGCGTACACGATTCGAAAGTCTGGTTCGATACCCCAGCGGCCGCCGCTGCGCGTGACTGGTTACGCCTACAACAAGCGGATATTCAATCGCATCGCATTACGCTGGTGTGCATCTGTTCCGGGGCGCTGCTCTCAGCGCAAGCGGGTTTACTCAACGGCGTGCAGTGCACCACGCATCATGACGTGTTACCGCGCCTGAAAGCGGCAGCACCGGCTGCATTAGTGAAAGACAACCGCGTTTTCGTCGAAGATTGCGGCATCTGGACCAGCGCGGGCATCACCGCCGGTATCGATCTGGCGCTGCATCTGATCAACCGACTATGCGGTGCGCAGCAGGCGCTTAAAGTGGCGCGGGAGATGGTGGTGTGGTTCCGCCGTTCCGGCGATGATCCCCAGCTTTCACCCTGGCTGCGCTATCGCAATCACCTGCATCCCGCCATTCATCGTGCGCAGGATGTGATGATTGCCCATCCCGAAAACGACTGGTCGCTGACGGCACTGGCTGAGCGCGCGCACGTCAGCGAACGCCACCTGACGCGCCTGTTCCGCCAGCATCTTGGCATCAGCGTACGCGAATACCATGAACAGCTGCGATTAGTGATTGCGCGCCAGCGCCAGCAGCAGGGCGAAGCGGCAGAGAAAGCCGCGCTGGCGGCCGGGTTCTCCTCAGCACGCCAGCTGCGTCGTGCCCATCAGCGTTGGGACGATCAGCTCACCAGATGATGCTTATCCACGCGCTTAAGCACTATCGCCAGCAGCAAACTGCCGATTAACGTGACGCCAAACACCCAAGGTAAATCAAGCCACGGGCGCGACATATCGTCGTAATGATGGGTACGCAAATAGTGAATGAACAGCGCATGGAATCCATAAATTGGCAGCGAATAGCGTGAAATCGTCCCCAGTAACGGTAGCGTGCGGCTGTTCAGGGTATTTTTAAACAGCACCAGCAAACTGATGGCCGCAATAAACACCAGCGGGCCGCAATACAGATACCAGGTGTCGTTGAACGCCCCGTTGATTTTCAACATCTGTTTGGTGCCGAGTGTGATGCCTATCCAGCAGGCGACAAACCCCAGTCCGGCCAGCCAGCTGATGCCACGCTTGTCGGTGTCCATACAGCCAATCGCTCGCCCCAGTAACGCATACAGCAGGTAGTAAATGCTGTCACCGCTCACGTAGAGATTCACCGGTAACCAGTGAAATGGCCCCAGCGACTGACTGACGGTATTAGGATTGGCCAGCACAGCCAGTACCACCACTAACAGCGCAACGTAGCGCGGCTGTACGCTTTTCACCTGAATCAATGGCGACAGCAGGTAAATGCCGATGATGGCGAAGAAAAACCACAGGTGATAGAACACCGGTTTTTGCAGCAGCTTCAGCAGCGAACGTCCTTCACTGATTGGCGTTAACCAGGTGATATAGGCCAAGGCCACCGCGCTGTAGAACAGCAAACACAGCACGATACGCAGCAGATGTCGCCCTTGTGCGCTACGTTCGCCAAAGAACAGGTAGCCGGAGATCATAAAGAACAGCGGGACGCAGACGCGCGACGCCGAGTTGAGCAGGTTGGCGACATCCCAACTGATGCCCGTCACCGCCAGCGGGCCGGTGATATACCAGGTGGTGGTATGAATGACGATCACCATCAGGCAGGCGACCGCACGTAAGTTGTCGATCCAGTGTATTTTTTGCGACATGGCTTCCTCGTGCATGAACTGTGCAAAAGGGTAGCCAGTGAGCCGCGCGTCAACAACCTTTGGACCTGAAATTCAGATGTGCCCCTAAAGGGGCACCGATTTGATGTAGCGGCGCAATTTATTGCGCGTCGTCCAAAAAACGCGCCGCAACGGTGGTTAATCGCGCACTAAAAACTTCTCAATCACGGCTTCGTTCGGCTCGACGCCCAGGCCTGGCTCACTAGGTAGCCACGCGTAACCTTCGGCGATGCGTACCGGATTTTTCGCCAGTGAACGGCTGATCTCGCCTGGCTCCACGCAATACTCCATCACCAGCGCATTCTCAATCGCACACAGGAAGTGCAGTGACGCGGCGGTGTTGATGTCGGTGGTGAAGTTGTGGTTACACACCTTGCGTCCACGGCTGTGCGCGTAGCTGGCAATTTCCATCGCCTGGGTAAAGCCGGTACGCGTCAGGTCGATTTGCACGATGTCGATCCCGCCTTCATCAATCAGGCGCTGGAAACCGACCACCGAGCATTCTTGCTCACCGGCAGCGATATGTTGCTGGCAGGCGGCAGACACCTGGCCGTAACCGGCGTAGTTATCCGGATGCAGTGGCTCTTCAATCCAGAACAGGTTGAGATGTTCATAGCGTTGGCTGCGGCGCACGGTGGTTTTGGCATCCCAGACATGGCCGACATCCAGCATCAAATCGACGCTGTCGCCCATCGCGGTGCGCAACGCTTCGAGGTAGCGCAGGTCCATGGCTTCGTCGGTGCCAAACGGCTCCCAGCCAAATTTCACGCCGGTATGACCGGTATCAATGGCGTGCTGCGCGCGCGCCACGGTCTCTTCCACGCTGTACTGGAACATGTTGGAGGAGTAAACGCGCATCTTGTCGCGCATTGCCCCACCCAGCAGTTCTACAATCGGTTTGCCGAGCGCTTTGCCTTTGATATCCCACAGCGCGATATCAATGCCCGCCATCGCCTGTAATACCGCTCCACTGCGACCGTAATAGATGGTGGCTTTGTGCATCTTCTTCCACAGGCGACCGGTTTCCAGTGGGTTTTCGCCGATCAACAGCGATTTCAGGCCGGTGACCATGGTGTGTGAATAGGGTGCTTCGATAATGGCTTTGGTGACATACGGGCTGCCATCCACTTCACCCCAACCGGTAATACCCGCATCGGTGGTGATTTTGATAAGCAGCGCGTCCTGAGAGCTATCTGTGCGCTGCTCAATAACCGGCAGGCGCAGATAAAACGCCTCAACGTTGGTGATCTTCATCGTGGTTTTCCTGGTGTAAAGGCAATCAACAAAGCATCAGCCCACAGCGGAACGCTGCTGTCGGCGCTGCATAATCAAAGTTTCGTAGTCCACATCCAGTGCCTGAATGCGAATATGGTTTTCAATCTCATCCGTCATCTGCGCGATATCGCCATCGGCGAACACGTTGATCAGCCGCTGGTGCTCTTCAATGATGTCGCTCATCGATTTGCCCATGGTGGAGAGGCCGAAAATCACCGTCAGCTGGCGCGCAATGGACTCCCACAAATTGCTGAGTACCGGGTTGTGGGCAAAGCTGCACAGCGTGCGGTGGAAATCGGTATCCGCCGAGGCAAAACCGTAAACGTCATCGTTTTGCATCATGGTCTGCATCTGCGCCACGCCTTGGTACAGCTGCGTCAGCTGTTCGGCACCGTTGCGACCGGCTTCGATCGCACGGCGGCAGGCCAGCGTCTCCAGCGGGATGCGCACGTCGATAATCTGCTCCAGCCGCTGATGAGAAATCTCCATCAAGCGGATGCCTTTGTACGGCTCACTGGTGACGATGCCCTGGCTCTCCAGAATGCGCAGCGCTTCGCGGATCGGCACGCGGCTCATGCCGAGTTTGGCCACCAGATCCGGCTCAGCGATACGGTCGCCGGGCAGCACTAAGCCGCGTGAGGCCGCGCTGAGAATGGCATCGACCGCGTGATCGACCAGAGTGCGTGGGCGTGCTGTTTGCCAGCTCTCTTCGCTGGTGGATTCCTGCGCCAGCGGGGCGCTATTCTTGCGGCGGATAGTTGACGATTTTCCTGCCATGATTATTGTCCTGTTGCTGCCTGTCGGGTCACGAACTGACCAAAGCCGGGTTCAACCTGCATCTGGTCATCCTGGTAAACCGTGACGCCACGAATAAGTGTGCGCACTACTTTACCCTGACAGCGCATCCCTTCAAATGCGCTCCATTTACCCAACCCCTGGAAGGCCGCGCCCTCCACCGTCCAGCTCTGCTGCGCGTCGTAAAACACCAGGTCGGCATCAAAGCCCGGCGCAATCGCCCCTTTTTTCCCCCACAGCTGGAAGGCTTTTGCTGGGCCGCTGGCGGTCATGCGGGCAAACTCCGTCAGTGCCAGACCACGATCGATATGCGCGGCGCTAAAGAACATGGGGCTCAGCGTCTCCACGCCGGTTAACCCCATGCCGGCATCCCAGATGCTGGTTTCACCGGCCTGTTTTTGTGCAGGGGTATACGGACAGTGGTCGGAGGCGATCATGTCGACATCGCCACGCAGCAGCACTTGCCACAGTGCATCCACTACCGGGCGTGGGCGAATCGGCGGGCCGCAGCGGGCATTGGGGCCGATGCGTACCAGATCGTCCTCATCCAGAATCAGATAGTGCGGACAGGTTTCGAAGCTGGCGCGCACCCGGCCTTTGGCGGCGACGATGGTTTCAGCGGCGCGTGCGGAGCTGACATGCACAATATGGCAACGCGCACCGGTCTCTTCGGCGACCGCCAGCACGCGGCCCACGGCTTCAATCTCGGCAATTTCTGGGCCTGCCAGCGCATGCGCACGGGTGTCTTTGCGCCCGGCCCGACGCAGTTCACTGCCTGCGCCAATCAGGATCTCGTGGTTTTCCGCGTGCACGCCAATCAGACCATCGAACGTGGCTAACTCACGCATCGCACGCAGCAGGCCGTCGTCATCGAGGCGTGGCAGACCCTTTTCGTCGGTCGCTTCGCCGTTCGGCGCACCGCTGCACAGGAACGCTTTAAACGCCAGTGCGCCCGCCTGATCCAGCGCCGCCAGCTCGTGCACGTTGCGGCCATCCAGTCCGGCCCACATGGCGTAATCCACCGAGCAGTTGTCTGCCAGCCACTGTTGTTTGGCGGTGAAATTGTTCAGCGAGGTGGCGGGCGGCAGTGAGTGCGGCATCTCAACGATGGTGGTGACGCCATGTGCGGCGGCACCCTGTGTCCCTTCGCGCAGCTCCTGCTGTGGGAAATCATGCGAGCCAGTGAAGTGGGTGTGCACATCAATAGCGCCGGGAACGATGATCAATCCCTGCGCATCAATGATTTCATCCACGCCTGCTGTCATCGCGCCAGGCGTCAGCAGGCCGCTGATTTTGCCATTCTCAATCAGCAAGTCGGCCGGTTCTGCACGGGTTTCTGTTACGACCAAACCATTGATAATAAGCTGTTTCATCACTCTGCTCCTGCCTGCGTGACCAGTGCGGCATAGGGCACCGGTTGAGAAGGATCCAGCCAGCCGATAGCGCTCAACAGCTGGCTGAAGTGTTCAAATTCGTGCTGCGGGATAACGCAGACTGGCGCGAAGACCTGGGCTTGCTGATAGGCCGCCAGCCCCGTCACCAGTGCTTCGCGTGGGTAATCGGGATAGCAGTGCTGCACGCGGTCGGCCAGTGCAGCGGCATCATGAGTCGCGATCCACGTCAGTGCCTGTTCGATGGCCCGTGAGAACGCGTGGAACGCTGATGCCTTCTCCAGCAACACATCGGCACGCGCGATGTAGGCGCTCCAGGGAACATGGCCGCACAAAGTGGCGAGGCTGCTGACGCTGCTTAACTGACCGGCGGCAATAGCCGGTGCCAGCATGTGCATAGCGTGTAGCGCGTAATCGGCCTCGCCTGTGGCCACGGCAGCGAAATCGCGTACCTGATCGCCGCTGCCGGAAATTAACTCAACCTGATCCTGCAATCCGTGCTGCGCCAGCAGCCAGCGGAAGGTCAGCGTGGCGGTGCCGACATTACCGACATCCAGCACGCGTTTGCCGCGCAAATCGCTGAGTTGAAAATCGGGTTGCGCCTGTGCCGCCGCCAGAAACCACGGGTTAGCCGCCACCGAGGCGCAAAAGCACTGCAGCTCTGCGCCATGCTGTTGAAAATGCTTCATCACCACCATCGGGCCGCCCAGCGTGAGATCGGCATCGCGGCTCAGAACGGCAGGCACCTGGCCGCCCTGCACGGTGTGACCGCCCGTGGCGCTGGTGGTAAAGGTGACCTGCAACTGCTCGGCGGCGAACAAGCCGAGGCTGTCGGCCAGATAGTGGGCGCAGTAATAGATGCGTGATTCGCTGGCATCGCCCTGATTGAAAATGAGTTGCTGCATCAGTTGCGTACCTCGCTAACAAAGCTGCCGTTGAGTGCCGCCATATCACTGACGCCGCACCAGTGGCTGATCGCGGTGATTTCATTGATCCAGCCGGAAAGCAGATCAAACACCGCGTCTTCGCCACCGGCCACTAAGGCGCTGATGATCGGTCGCACGCTGAGTGACAGTGAGGCACCGAGGCAACGCGCCACTACCGCATCGCTGCCGCAGCGCACTCCGCCGTCTAACAGCAGCGGCAAGCGCGTGACGGCTTGCAAATCGGGCAGTTGATCGACCGGCGTTGCCCAGCGTGCGCTTTGGCGCAGGCCAATGTTGGAGGCGATGATGCCACTGACGCCATGCTGAGTTGCCTGAGCGGCATCGTCATGATGCAAAATGCCCTTTAGCCATAACGGCAGTTGATGCGTGGCGCAGTGCGCCGCAACCTCATCAATCTGCTGCCAGCGCCACACTGGAAAAGCAGGTAACGCGGCAACGCCCGGTTCCGTTCCGCCAATGGTGTGCCAGCCGCGCTGTTTTAGCGCCTCGCCAATCGAGAACCCGCCAGGCTGCAAACCCGCGACCGGATGTACCGGCGCGAGCACGGTCAGGACAATGTTTTTGAATCCGGCTTGTGCTGCCTGATCGATTAAATCTTTGATGCGGCCGACGTCGCCCGCGGCACGCAGTTGCAACCAGCAGCGATCATACTCTGCGCCAATCTGCTCCAGCGATGTGACGGTCTCTTCTGAGATCACCAACGGCAGTTGCAGGCGTTTACAGGCGCGCGCAATCGGCAACAATCCCTCTTCATGGAAGATGCGGTCGCCGGCAAACGCGCCGACGCCCAGCGGTGCCGACCAGCGTTGATTCAGCAGCGTGGTTTCGGTGCTGATCCCCTCGTTGCCCTGTAAGACGCGCGGCAGCAAGCGAAAACGGCGTAGCGCCTGCTGATTGGCATCGGATTCGCCAGACAGCGCATCGGCAGGCTGGCCCTGCATATAGCGGAACAGCGCATCACCGAGACGCTCACGTGCGGCAAGTTCATGCGTTGGCATGCTGAGCCTCCGTGGCGTTTTCGTGTTCAAGGAAAGTGGCAAAGGCCGGTGTTTTTGGGTTTTGCAGAATGGCCGGAGGGCCCTCTTCAATCAGCGCGCCGTCCTGCAGGAACACCACGCGATCCGCTACGCCTGACGCAAAGGCAATGTCGTGGGTGCTGATGATCATGGTGATGCCAGTTTGGGCCAGATTGCGCATCGTCTGGTTCACTTCACGCACCAGCTCAGGGTCGAGCGCCGAAGTGGGTTCGTCGAACAGCAGGATTTGCGGTTCTGCCGCCAGCGCACGCGCAATGCCGACGCGCTGTTTTTGACCGCCCGATAATTCGTGCGGCAATGAGGCGGCGAAATCCTGCAACCCCACCATTTTCAGTGCACGCATCGCTTTAGCGCGCGCGATTTCAGGCTGGGCGCCCTGTACGCGCAGCAGAATGCTCATCACGTTCTCTAACGCGGTCAGGTGATCGAACAGCGCAAAGTGCTGAAACACGATCCCAATACCCGACTTGGCACGGTTGGCCGGTAAATGGCGGGCGGCCAGGGCGCGACCGTTTTCATCGCTGCCCATAAAGTGGCCTTCGGTCTGGATGGTGCCACTGGTGCGCGGCGTCAGCGCCAGAATCGATTTTAACAGGGTGCTTTTACCGGAGCCGGAGCGACCCAGCAGCACAACCACTTCACCACGGCGCACAGTGAGCGACAGCGATTTCAGCACCGCTTTACCCGCGTAATCGACACACAGTTTGTCCACTTCCAGCACCGGTGCGGCGGTTTGCGTATCCCAGCGGCGTTTCGGCAACTGCATCGCCATGACATCGGCTTCTGGCGGCAGGGTGGCCAGGCGCGCACGGGCGCGGCGGGCGCGTTCATCGAGGTTGTAGAACTTCTCCAGCCACCACTGTCCGCCAGCCAGGGCGGTCGAGAGGATCAGGTAGATGCCGCCAGAGGCCACCAATACCGGAATAAACAGGAAGTTCTGCGACACAATCGCCTGGCCGCGCATGGTCAGTTCGTTGACGCCGACCACCGACGCCAGTGAGGTCGATTTCAGCAGACCAACGGTTTCGTTACCCATGGTTGGCAAAATGGCGCGCAGCGCTTGTGGGATGACGACGTGGATCATCTCTTTGGTGCGTGAATAGCCGAATGCCTGTGCCGCCATGCTCTGGTCGCGATCGGTGGCAATGATGCCGCCGCGAATGATTTCGGCGCAGAAGGCGGTTTCGTTGATCATCAGCGCCAGCATGGCACTGGTGAACGGGCTCAAACGCAGTCCGAATTCTGGCAACACGTTATAGAGCAGGATCAACTGCAACAGCACCGGCGTGCCGCGCAGCAGGTAAATGTAGGTTTTCACCGGCACACGGATAAACCAGTGCTTCGAGGTGCTGGCCAACGCCAGGAAAAAGCCAATTATAATGCCGCCCGCCAGCGCACCAATCAGCAACTGTACGGCGATGACGGCACCTTCCCACAGATAAGGGAAGGTCAGGTACTTAAGAAAATCATCCAAGGCGTTATCTCCCCCAACGTGATCGTTTGGGTTGCACGCGTTGCGGCAACCCAATTGATCGGGCTGAGTTTATGCATTAACCACGCGCAACAACCGGACGTTCAGCGGCACTGCCCTGACCCCAGTAATCCAGCAATTTCTTCTGTGCACCGCTCTCCTGAATCACCTTCATCGCATCCAGCACGGCACTGCGCAGGGTGGCGTTGTCTTTGGCAATCGGGAAGCCAACCATAATCGGCAAGTCTACGGTGAAGCCGCTCTCCAGCGTTTTGTCGGCTTTAGCAATGGCGATGGCTGAACCGGCTTCGGTCAGGTAGACGTCAGCACGGCCGCTTTTCACTGCCTGAATGCTGTTGTCGGTGTTCTGCACCATCAACATGCTGACTTCCGGCTTACCAGCGGCGCTGCATTTGGCGCTCTGCTCAGGCACCAGCTTGTTGGCTTCATATGAGCCCGCCGCCGCAGCCACGGTTTTGCCGCACAGGTCATCCACCGTGTTGATTTTCTTCGGGTTACCTTTTGCCAGAATCGAGCCATCCTGCACCTGCATTGAGGCGACAAAGGCGATCTGCTTCAGGCGTTCATCGGTGACATACAGCATGGGGCCGATATATGCACGACCGTTGGAGATCGAGGTCAGCAGTACGTTGAACGAGCCACTCTGATAGCTGTGTTTTGCGCCGAGGCAGCTGCTGATGCGCTCAAACAGCGAAGGATCAAGACCTTCGATAATGCTCGGGTCTTTCTCCGAAGGGGCTTCAAAGCCTTTGGTGTATCCACCGAGGCCAACCACCAGATCTTTGCCTTTCAGTGACGGATATTTGGTTTGCAGCGCTTTACACTGCGCCATTGCCGCGAAGTCACTGGCGGCGGGTTTGATCGGATCGGTGCTGGCGGCGTGCGCGCTGGAGAGTCCAGCCAGCAAGGTGCCGGTGATGCCAGAGATAAGTACTGCGATGCGTGCAAATTTCATAATAAGGTTCCCCTGGTGCTGGTGAATGTGTAAGCGATGACCTTGTGTTTTATGAACGTCTTTACGGCTTTTATTGGTGCAACTACTTCAATACCCTCTTTCAACATCAACCTGGTTGCGCAGCGGGTCACCACTGCGATAACGCACCAGATTGTCGATAAACACCTCAAGGCAGCCCTCAAGGTAGGCACTGTGATCGTCGAGGCTGCAGTGCGGCGTCATCACCACACCGGGCGTGTTCCACAGTGCGTCGTCAGCGGGCAAAGGCTCCTGCGGATAGACATCCAGCACCGCGCCTGCCAACTCTCCGGCACACAGCTTTTCGCGCATGGCGGCGTAGTCAAATACCGCAGCACGGCCAACAATCACGATGCCTGCACGGGCGGGCAGCAGATCGAGGCGGCGGCGATCAAACAGCATCTCCGTTTGTGGCGTCAGCGGCAGTGTTGAGACCAACACGTCCACCTGCGGTAACACGTCGTCGATGGCATCAATGCGAATGCAGCGCGCCACGTCGGCATCACACTGCCCGCTGCGCGTGACGCCAATCACGCGATAGCCTTGCGCGGTTAACAGCTTGGCCGCTGCCGCGCCGATGCCACCGACGCCGAGCAGCAGCACGGTTTTGCCGCGCGCACAGCCACCGTAGGTCGGGCGCCATAAGCGCTGAGCCTGATCCTGCAAAAATCCCGGAATGCCGAAGTTGAACATCAACGCCGCCATCAGAATGAATTCCGCGCCTTTATCGCCGTGGACGCCGGACGCGTTGGTCAGCGTTACGCCCTTGGGCAAATGCGCCAGCCACTGCTCAACGCCAGCCGACATCACCTGCACCCAACGCAGGCGCGGGGTGCTGAATGCATCTAACGCCAGCTTGCGACCGCTCCACAGCAGATCGCAGTTAGCGAGGAAGGGGGCGGTTTGCGCCGGATCGCTGTTTTCTGTCAGCGTGAAGTGGCTGCGCAGTTTCGGATGCGCATCCAACTGCTGTTGCAGTCTTTCCCGTGACAGGTGCAGAGCAAGCGGGCCACTGGCATCGTTTTCAATATGAATATGCATTAGCGCATCGCCGTGACTTCCATCTCGACCAGCAGGTCAGGATGGTTAAGTTGAATACCAACGGTGGCACGCGCCGGGAACGGGAACTGGAAAAACTCGCTATAGGCCGCGTTCATTTCGCTGAAGGTGCTGAGGTCGGTGAGATAAATCGTCACCCGTACCACGTTATCGAAGGTCATCTGCGCTTCGCTCAGCAGATCGCC
This sequence comes from Type-D symbiont of Plautia stali, assembly GCF_001485335.1. Lineage (NCBI taxonomy): Bacteria > Pseudomonadati > Pseudomonadota > Gammaproteobacteria > Enterobacterales > Enterobacteriaceae > Type-D symbiont of Plautia stali. Next base: position 14,235 of record NZ_BBOC01000048.1, read on the forward strand.
GACGTTTTTCAACACCTGCCGAGTCTGGCTGGCGATGTCTTTGCCGACGATCTGCCCGTTGTAAGGGTCGATGGCGACTTGTCCGGAGATAAACAGCATCGGTTCGTGCAGTACGGCGGCGGACAGCGGTGCCGGGCCCATCGGGCGGTCACTGGCATTCATTCCTGGGTAGGCTATTGCGGTCTTCATAGTGAAATTCCCAACAAAACTGTTTCACCGCAATTTCGTATACGATTATACAAGTGTCAATGTGCGATTTTTGACCAACAGGTCGGAAAGGTGATTTGAATCACGCAATGAGGTTTGGAAGTTTTTGTTTATCACATTGAAAATTAATGGATAGTGATGAGTTTTTCGTCTGTTTGTCGTTCCCTTTTTGAATCGTATACGATTTTCTTATTGTTCGGTTCTTAGCGGTAAAACTGCACCCGTTTCACCTCATGACGCGCCAGGATTTCCGGCTGCACAATCCGCGGTCAAAGGGTATACTGGCGCACTCTTTTTTTAACCGATCCGTATCGCGTGCGAATTCAACATGCAAAAGTTTGATACCAAGACCTTTCAGGGCCTGATCCTGACCTTGCAGGATTACTGGGCGCGCCAAGGCTGCACCATTGTTCAACCACTGGACATGGAAGTCGGCGCTGGCACCTCACATCCCATGACTTGCCTGCGTGCATTAGGCCCAGAGCCAATGGCGACCGCGTACGTGCAGCCTTCACGCCGACCAACCGATGGTCGTTACGGTGAAAACCCGAACCGTTTGCAGCATTACTACCAGTTCCAGGTGGTGATTAAGCCAAACCCAGACAACCTGCAGGAACTTTACCTGGGCTCACTGAAAGAGCTGGGTATGGACCCGACAATTCACGACATTCGCTTCGTGGAAGATAACTGGGAAAACCCTACGCTGGGTGCCTGGGGATTGGGCTGGGAAGTGTGGCTCAACGGCATGGAAGTGACGCAGTTCACCTACTTCCAGCAGGTTGGCGGCTTGGAGTGTAAGCCGGTCACCGGTGAGATCACCTACGGCCTGGAGCGTCTGGCGATGTATATCCAGGGCGTGGACAGCGTGTACGATCTGGTGTGGAGCGACGGTCCGTTTGGTAAAACCACCTACGGTGAAGTGTTCCATCAGAATGAAGTGGAACAGTCGACTTACAACTTTGAATACGCGGACGTGGACTTCCTCTTCACCTGCTTTGAGCAGTATGAGAAAGAAGCCCAACAGTTGCTGGCACTGGAAAAACCGCTGCCGCTGCCTGCTTATGAGCGCATTTTGAAAGCGGCACACAGCTTTAACCTGCTGGATGCACGCAAGGCGATTTCGGTTACCGAACGTCAGCGCTATATCCTGCGTATTCGTACCCTGACGAAAGCCGTGGCTGAAGCCTATTATGCGTCCCGCGAGGCGCTTGGCTTCCCTATGTGCAATAAAAACAAGTAAGAGGCAGCCATGACCGATAAAACTTTCCTGGTGGAAATTGGCACCGAAGAGTTGCCTCCGAAAGCGTTGCGTAGCCTGGCAGAAGCCTTTGCTGCGCATTTTACCGCAGAGCTGGACAGCGCCGGTCTGGCGCACGGCGACGTCAAATGGTTTGCTGCCCCGCGTCGTCTGGCGCTGAAAGTGGCTGAATTGGCCGCCGCACAGCCGGATCGTGAAGTTGAAAAACGCGGTCCTGCCATTGCTGCCGCGTTTGATGCGGATGGCAATGCCACCAAAGCGGCTGAAGGTTGGGCGCGCGGTAACGGTATTACGGTGGCTCAGGCTGAACGTCTGAGCACCGATAAAGGCGAATGGCTGGTGCATCGCGCCTCCGTTACCGGTGAAAGCGCGCAGGCACTGTTGCCGGCAATGGTCGCCACGGCACTGAGCAAGTTGCCGATTCCAAAATTAATGCGCTGGGGTGCGAGTGACGTGCAGTTTGTCCGTCCGGTGCATACCGTGACGCTGCTGCTGGGCGATGAACTGATCCCGGCTACCATTTTAGGCATTCAGTCCGACCGCGTGATCCGTGGCCATCGCTTTATGGGCGAGCCTGAATTCACCCTCGACAACGCCGATCAGTATCCGCAACAACTGCTGGAGCGCGGTAAAGTCGTTGCTGACTTCGCGGCGCGTAAAGCCAAAATCAAAGCCGATGCCGAAGCCGCCGCACAGCAATTAGGCGGCATCGCTGACCTGAGCGACAGCCTGCTGGAAGAGGTGGCTTCGCTGGTGGAATGGCCAGTGGTGCTGACGGCGAAGTTTGAAGAGAAATTCCTCGCGGTGCCTTCTGAAGCGCTGGTTTACACCATGAAAGGTGACCAGAAGTACTTCCCGGTGTATGCCGCGGACGGCAAACTGCTGCCAAACTTCATCTTCGTCACGAACATCGAATCGAAAGATCCGCAGCAAATCATCTCCGGTAACGAGAAGGTGGTGCGCCCACGTCTGGCGGATGCGGAGTTCTTCTTCAACACTGACCGTAAAAAGCGTCTTGAAGATAACCTGCCACGTCTGGAGACAGTGCTGTTCCAGAAAGAGCTGGGTACGCTGCGTGACAAAACAGATCGCATTCAGGCGCTGGCGGGTTGGATTGCCGCGCAGATTGGTGCCGATGTGAATCATGCGACGCGCGCAGGCCTGCTGTCGAAGTGTGACCTGATGACCAACATGGTGTTCGAGTTCACCGATACGCAGGGCGTGATGGGCATGCACTATGCACGTCATGACGGTGAAGCCGAAGACGTTGCCGTGGCGTTGAATGAGCAGTATCAGCCGCGCTTCGCCGGTGATGCACTGCCGTCCAACCTTGTGGCTTGTGCAGTGGCGATCGCTGACAAGATGGATACCCTCGCGGGCATCTTCGGTATTGGTCAGCATCCGAAAGGCGATAAAGACCCGTTTGCACTGCGTCGTGCGGCGCTGGGCGTGCTGCGTATTATCGTTGAGAAGAACCTGCCGCTGGATCTGCAAACCCTGACCGAAGAAGCGGTGCGCCTGTACGGCAGCAAGCTGAGTAATGGCAAGGTGGTAGATGAGGTGATCGACTTCATGCTGGGTCGTTTCCGTACCTGGTATCAGGAAGAAGGCCACAGCGTTGACACCATCCAGGCCGTGCTGGCGCGTCGTCCAACCCGTCCTGCCGATTTTGATGCACGCATGAAAGCGGTATCGCACTTCCGTTCGCTGGAAGCTGCGTCTGCGCTGGCTGCGGCCAACAAGCGTGTTTCCAACATCCTGGCTAAATCCACCGAAACCCTGAACGACAGCGTGCAGGCTTCGCTGCTGAAAGAGAACGCCGAGATTCAGCTGGCGACCTTCGTGACGGCGCTGGGTGACAAACTGCAGCCGTATTTCGCGGAAGGCCGTTATCAGGATGCGCTGGTGGAACTGGCACAACTGCGTGAAGCGGTCGATAACTTCTTCGATAACGTGATGGTTAACGCCGATGAAGCCGAAGTGCGTATCAACCGCCTGACGCTGCTGGCGCAACTGCGTGCGCTGTTCTTGCAGGTCGCGGATATTTCTCTGCTGCAGTAAGTAACAGAGTGAAGTGCACTAAAGGGACGAGCGATCGTCCCTTTTTGTTTTTAAAACGAAGTATCCCAAGTGATATGTGATGGTGCATCCTGGGATTGATGGAGAATACGTGCAATGATGATTTGCTCCGGTTCAACGCGGTAAATCACGATATGTTCACTATGAATTACGGAGTAAAAATTTCGGCCATAATCTGTGCGGCGGCGCCCAAATTATTCACCATGAGATTGGAAAATAATTTGTTTATATTCATGGCATAACGATCAGCCTGCATCTCACCGAAATTCCAGCATCCATAGAGCCAGATAGTCAGTAAATCTTCATTCGCACTCGGTGTTATCACTATTTCTTTTTTCATAAATGCCGACCCTGGCTTTGGCTTTCCGTAAAAATTCATCTACATCCCAGGGAATGGGTTCTCCACTGTCCATACCCTCCTGAATGAGCCTTTTTAAATTCTCCAGCTTCGATGCCGCTTGCCTCTCACGCAGTAAACGCAGTGAATCGCGCACCACTTCGCTTTGCGTACGGTAGTCGCCGGACGCCACTAAAGATTCCACAAATTCGCGCAGTTCATCGCCTAAATCGATTGTCATGGTACGTGCCATCGTCGTGTTCCAATGTAAGAATAGTTCTTACATCCTGGCACATTTTTGTTCAACGAGGAATGCGCGTTGCCTCGCAGTTACAGTGATAACTGCGAGGCAACGCCAAGATCAGGCGCGGGTTTCGAACAGGCGGGCGTCGCGCAGCAGGTGGTCGTTACCCCGGCGACGGGTGAAACCGCTGCGGTCAAAGAACTCCAGAATCTGCACGGCAATTTTGCGTCCGGTGCCGAGTTGGTTACGGAAGTCGGCGGCGCTGGTGCTGCCACCGTCGGCGTCACGCTGGCGAATCAGATCGGCGAAGATCTGGATCTGGTCGCTGTGGTAGTAGCGATCGCGCACGATCGCCGTAATGTGACCGAGACGAGCGGCGGTGAGCAACAGGCTACGCACGGTCTCTTCCTCTAGCTGTGTGGTTACCGCAATATCACGCACCCACAGCGGTTGGTCATTGAAAAGTGGGCCGATCTGCTGCCACAACATCTCTTCCTGCGGATTAAAGCGCGGTTTGAAATCCGGTAAATGCAGCCAGCCCTGCTGATGCTGCAAGTGACCTTGTGCAAGGAGTTGATCAATCAACGCGATGACCGGTTCAGGTGGCTGATGCGGCAGCGCCACACGGCGCAGACGATCGCGCCCGATGCCCGGTACTTCAGGATGCTGCAAATGAAACGCCGACAACGACGCCAGCAGGCGCTGCTGCCATACCCCCGCTTGTTCGGCTGCTAACAAGGTGTTGCCGAGCCGCAACGCATCGAGGTTCGCCAGCAGCGCATCCAGCGCAGCGGGGTGAAGCTGGCGTGACCAGCCGAGGTCGGCATATTCAGCAGGCTGGAGAGAGAAGTGCGCTTGCAGGCTGGAATCGTCACCCTCTGCGGCAGCCAATTGTTGCAGCCAACCGAGATACTCTGGCTGGCGTTTGCCCCGTTTTTTGCTGTTAAGCAGCACGACGCGGCCACCCCCCAACGTTTGCTGCGCATTGCTGTCGCGAATGATCAGCCGATCGTTTTCCGCCAGCCATAGCGATTCATTGAGCACCAACTCTGCCAGATCATCTTCAAGCAGCGTCAGTCGGCCCATCACGTGGCTGGCTGCATGATGGATATGCACGGGCTGGGAGGCATGTTTAAGCGGTTGCAGCAGGCGCAGCGCCACGATGAGACGCTGGGTGCCTTGGGATTGCGGCTGCGCCAGCAGCCAGTCACCGCGCGCGATCTGGGCTTTTTCCACCTCACCCACGATATTCAGCGCGATACGCTCACCTGCTTGTGCGCGCGTCACCGACTGGTTCTGCGCATGTAAGGAGCGCACACGCACCGGCAGATTGAGGCTACTGAGCCACAGCGTGTCGCCCACGCTAATCTCGCCCGCTAATGCCGTACCGGTGACCACTAATCCGCTGCCTTTCAGGGTAAAAGCCCGGTCGATAGCGAGACGAAAACGGCGGTGCGCATCGAAAGCGGGTTCAGGCAATTCACTCAAATGCTGACGTAACGCCTCAATGCCCTGTTGGGTGCTACTGCTGGTGATAAACTGCGGTGCCGCTGACCAGCCCAACTGCTGTGTCAGCTCAGCCACCTGATGTTGCACTTCAGCGATGCGCGTAGCGTCAACGCGATCGGCTTTGGTCAAGGCCACGCTGAGCGGCGGAAGCCCAGCCAGAGCCAGCAGTTGCAGGTGCTCGCGCGTTTGCGGCATCACGCCATCATCACCGGCCACCACCAGCAGGGCGTGATGAATACCGCCAATACCCGCCAGCATATTAGCGAGAAATTTCTCGTGCCCGGGAACATCGATAAAGCCTATCACCCGACCGTCCGGCTGCGGCCAGTAGGCATAGCCGAGGTCAATGGTCATGCCGCGCCGTTTCTCTTCCGGCAGACGATCGGCATCTACCCCCGTTATGGCTTGCAGCAGTGCGGTTTTGCCGTGATCGACGTGTCCTGCCGTGGCGATAATCATGATGTTAGCGCCTCAATCAGCGCAGCTTCCTGCTCAAGGCAGCGTAAATCCAGCCACAGTTTGCCGTCCTGAATACGGCCGATGACTGGTCGGGGCAGCGTACGCCAGCGTTGGGCGAGTGCATCAAGGCTGCTGCCATGCGGGGCGCGTGGGCTAAAGGTGATGGCAAAGCTCGGTAAGCGCTCAACGGGTAGCGATCCACTGCCGATTTGCGACGAACAGGCGGCGATCGCTAGCGTATACTCCGAGTCATAAGACTGCTCTAGCGCGGGCATCAGCCGTTCGGCTTGCTGTAAAATGTCGTGCGATGTTCGAGTCAACAAACGCAGGGTCGGCAATGCATCACACAGACTTTCCGGTTGGCGATAAAGCTGCAGAGTGGCTTCCAGCGCCGCGAGTGTCATTTTGTCCACGCGCAGAGCGCGCTTCAGCGGATGCTGCTGCAGCTGATCAATCCAGCGTTTTTTACCGACGATAATACCGGCTTGTGGACCCCCCAATAGCTTGTCGCCAGAGAAACTCACCACATCGACGCCGGCCGCAATCAGCTGCTGTGGCATCGGTTCAGCGGGCAGACCCAACGTGGTCATATCGATCAATGAGCCACTGCCCAAATCGGTGATCACCGGCAGCTGATGTTCGGCGGCCAGGGCCACCAGTTCAGCTTCAGGAACTGCATGGGTGAACCCCTGAATCTGGTAATTACTGGTGTGTACCTTCATCAACAGACCGCTGTTTTCGCTGATGGCGGCACGGTAATCCTTCAAATGCGTGCGGTTGGTGGTGCCCACTTCTACCAGCTGACAACCTGCCTGGCGCATGACATCGGGAATACGAAAGGCCCCGCCGATCTCCACTAACTCACCGCGCGAGACAATCACTTCCCGGCCGGGTGCCAGCGTGGCCAGCATCAGTAGCACCGCAGCGGCGTTGTTATTCACGATACAGGCCGCTTCCGCACCGGTGAGTTCGCATAACAGGGTGCTCACCGCGCGGTCGCGATGGCCGCGTGCGGCGTCATCCAGCGCATACTCCAGCGTCACCGGTTGGCGCAGGCTGGCGGTCACCGCCTCAATGGCGCTTTCGCTTAACTGGGCGCGGCCAAGGTTGGTGTGAAGAACGGTACCGGTCAGGTTAAAGACGGGTCGCAACGCACTCTGTTGCTGCTGTCGCACACGGCGCTGTGCTTCTTCAGGCCAGTTAGCATGCCAGTCAGGCAGCATTTGATGTTGTTGAATGTGATCGCGTGCCTCTTGCTGCATGGCGCGCAACTGACGGGTGGTAAAAGCGGTGCCAGAGTGCATTAACAGCGGCTGCAACGCGGGATCGCGCAGCAGGCTGTCAATGGCAGGCAGTTGGGTATAAAGGGTTTTCATCAGGTAACTTAGCTGGAAGGCGGAACGGTGCGGGCAAAACTTTCCCGCTGAAACAACATCTCTGCCATTTTCACCAATGCGGGTCGATTGACGCACCAGTTGGGCAGCACGCGGCGGAAGTTGAGATAACCAATCATGCAGCCGGTGGCGATATCCGCCAGATTCAGCGTGCCGTTATTGATCAGTTCGCCCTGTGCTGCCGCAGTTTCCAGGGCATCCAGACCGCGCAGAATCTTCTCGCGGTTACGCAGCAGCACCTCTTCCGATTGCTGAGCGCCGGGGCGCATCTGTTCGCGCACGATCATCACGGCGGCATCGTTGATGCCATCCGCCAGTTTCTCCAGTTGGCGGATCTGCAAGGAGAGCAGCGGGTCATCCGGTAGCATGGCTGGCGCATCCCGGCGCAGTTCAATCACTTGGGCGATGATCGAGGAGTCAAACCAGGTGTGATGGTTGTCGTCAACCAGTGCCGGGACTTTACCCAGTGGGTTGTATTGCGGCACGTGACTGTCCTCAACCCAAGGCGACTGGTTGACGAATTCGAACACCAAACCTTTTTCCAACAGCATCACTGAAATTTTACGGACAAAGGGGCTGGTGTAGCTGCCAATCAGTTTCATTGAACGCCTCCGTGTTAAAGGGTGGTGTGCGGCATTGATGACGGTCGCCATAAATGGCGACCCTACGTTGCCTGATTGATGCTCGCCGTAACGATGACATTTCAATTGCCTGGTTGACGATCGCCATAAATGGCGATCCTACGGTTGCCCGGTGACCCTAGGGTTTCGTAGGGTGCGCATTTATGCGCACCGGGCATTCATCGCATTAATCCCCTGGAAACATAAACGGATTCAGGCTGCTGCGCGCGAACCCTTCCTGCTCCATACGCGCATCCAGCACCAGTGATGCCAAATCATCCGCCACCGGTTCGACCGCGGGATCCTTCTCCTGATAGAGCATCTTCAGGTAGGTACCGCAGTCGCCACAGCTCTCCGCTTTCACGGCCGCTTTTTCGCTGTCGAGCGACCAGTAGTGTAAATCACGCGTCTGTTCGCAGTTGGAGCACTTACTGCGCACCACATACCATTCACTTTCGCACAGATTACAGTGTAGATAACGTAGGCCCTGTTGGCCGACATCCATATGCACCACGCTGGCGACGGGCACGCTGGCGCACACCGGGCAAAACTGGCGATGCTCACCGTATTCTGCCCGTGCTTTACCGGGGATCAGTGCCGCCATCTGCGCCCAGTAGATAGATAACGCGGCCCAAATAAACGGCGACTTATCACTGCTGACTTGGGCAAACTCGCCCGCCAGCAGCGCACTGGCTAAACCTTCCAGCTCGGAGGAGGAGGCTTTTTCCAGATTTTCCAGCACCGCCAGGGCCTGGCCGCTCATCTCGGGCTTGAGCTCGGCGATCAGCGAATGCAGCAGACGTTGCCAGTGCGCATCACGCGGGTAGGTATGGATATCGAGCGGGGGTTTACCCTGTTCGGCGCTTTGGGCTAAACGTGCGTGCAGATCGATCTGCAAGGGATGGTCATACAGCACGATTTCCTGCGCCTGGGCGATCACCGCAGCAAAGCGCAGATAATCACCCAGCGGGTTCTTCGCTGCCAGTTCACGCAAACGCGCCGCACGGCGGCTATACAGATTCTTAAGCCGAGGGAAAAGCAGCGGCGGAACCTGCTCCGACATGCTTTTTTCGCCTTTCTCCAACTGATCCTGTGGGATGATGCGAATACTCATCAGGGACGTTTTTCCTGTTGTGTTTGGCGTTGGCGCTGCTCGCGATACCAGCGTGGATGATGTTTCTTCGCCCACGCAGCGGGAACCCAGCCCTCAACCATGGCGGTAATGGTGCCCTTGACCCACAGGGCCGCGTAGATATGCACCATAATCACCACGATCAGTGCCACAGCTGAGACCGAATGCACCACCAAAGCGGCGCGAATCAGCGGAATGGCAAAGGCGCCTGCGAAATAAGGACGCCAGATAATAATTCCGCTCACCAGCAGCATGACTAAGCTGATGATAGCAGCCCAGAACACACACTTCTGCCCGAAGTTGTATTTGCCGGTATCACCCACCTCTTCATTACGGACGATTTTGTGGATGTTTTTCGCCCACACCAGGTCATCACGCGTGATCAGATTATGCTTCCAGTATCGCAGGAACATGATGATAAAAGCGGCAAACATCACCACACCGACAAACGGATGCAGAATCCGCGCCAGTTGTGGCGTACCCAAAATGTGCATCAGCCAGTTAAACGACGGGAAGAAGAAACCCAGCCCACTCAAGGCGGCAAGGACAAAACAGAACGCCACAATCCAGTGATTGATGCGTTCCGGTGCGCTGTAACGCACCAGACGATCGCGCTTTTTCATTATTCGCGCTCCTCTTTTTCGTGCAGGTTCTCATCCTCATCTTCCTCCACGCGGTTCGGCCCAACGCCGACGTAGTGGAACACCGAGGCCGCGAAGGTGGCGGCAAACCCGATGGCGGCCAGCGGTTTCCAGATGCCTTTCCAGAAGGTGACGGCAGGGCTGATGCTCGGGTTTTCCGGCAAGCCGTGATACAGCTGCGGTTTGTTGGCGTGGTGCAGCACGTACATCACGTGTGTACCGCCCACGCCTTCCGGATCGTACAGGCCTGCGTTGTCATAGCCGCGCGTACTCAGCTCCGCCACGCGTTCTGCCGCCAGTGCCTGCATGTCGGTTTTGCTGCCGAAATGAATGGCGCCGGTCGGGCAGGTTTTCACGCATGCCGGTTCCTGACCGACAGTGACACGATCGACGCACAGCGTGCATTTATACACGCGGTTGTCGTCTTTATTCAGGCGCGGCACGTCAAACGGGCAGCCAGCAATGCAGTAGCCGCAGCCAATGCACTGTTCTGACTGAAAATCGACGATGCCGTTGGCATACTGAATAATCGCCCCTTCCGAGGGACAGGCTTTCAGGCAGCCGGGATCGGCGCAGTGCATGCAGCCATCTTTACGTATAAGCCACTCTAACTTGCCGTTCTCCTCCACTTCTGAGAAGCGCATCACCGTCCAGGATTTGGCGGTCAAATCCGCCGGGTTGTCATACACCCCGACGTTGTGACCGACCTCATCGCGAATGTCATTCCACTCCGAACACGCCACCTGACAGGCTTTGCAGCCAATACAGGTGGTGACGTCGATCAGCTTGGCCACTTCCTGCTGATGATTACGCGCCTGCGGGGCAGGCGTGAAACCATTGGTGGCGGAGCGGCGGATAATGTCTTGTGATTGATAAGCCATCTACGTACTCCTACACCTTCTCAACGTTAACCAGGAACGCCTTAAACTCAGGCGTTTGCGTGTTGGCATCACCGACAAACGGCGTCAGGGTATTGGCGATAAAGCCTTTTTTCGCCACGCCCTGATAGCCCCAGTGAATCGGAATGCCGATGGTATCGATCACTTTGCCATCGACATTCAGCGGAAGGAGGCGTTTCGTCACCACCGCCTTGGCTTTGATATAGCCGCGATTGGAACTCACTTTCACCGTATCGCCCTGCACGATGCCGAGCTTGTTCGCCAGCTTCTCGCCAATCTCCACGAACTGTTCCGGCTGCGCGATGGCATTGAGCAGCGCGTGTTTGGTCCAGTAGTGGAAATGCTCGGTGAGACGATAGGTGGTGCCGACATACGGGAACTGCTCGGCTTTGCCCATCGCCGCCAGATCGTCCTTGAACACGCGTGCGGCCGGGTTCGAGATGACGTTCGGGTGTAACGGGTTGGTGCCCAGCGGCGTTTCAAACGGCTCGTAGTGTTCCGGGAACGGACCTTCGGCCATTTTGTCGAGTGCAAACAGGCGGCCCATGCCCTCCGGCTGCATGATAAACGGCCCGACATTGCTGCCCGGTGCGGCGGCGCTGTAGTCCGGAATATCCATGCCGCCCCATTTGCTGCCATCCCACTTGAGGATTTGCCGTTTCGGGTCCCACGGATTGCCCTGCGGATCGGCAGACGCGCGGTTGTAGAGGATGCGGCGGTTGAGCGGCCAAGCCCAGCTCCAGTTCAGCGTGTTACCCAGCCCGCTCGGGTCGGTGTTGTCGCGCCGCGCCATCTGGTTGCCGTCTGGCGTCCAGCTGCCCGCGAAGATCCAGCAACCGCTGCTGGTGCTGCCGTCATCTTTCAACTGCGCAAAGCTGCTGAGCTGCTGGCCTTTTTTCACCAGCACTGTGCCTTTGTCATCCAACACGTCTGCCAGCGCCTTGCCGTTGCTCTCCATCGCCACTTCTTCCGATGCCGGGTTATCCGGCGTCTGGTAGTGCCACGTCATGTTCAGCACCTGTTCCGGCAGCGCACCGCCTTCGCGCGCATACATCTCACGCAGACGCAGGTAGATGCCGGAAAGGATTTCACCGTCATTCAACGCTTCACCCGGCGCATCCTGGCCTTTGAAGTGCCACTGCAGCCAGCGCCCGGAGTTGACGATAGAGCCATTCTCCTCCGCGAAGCAGGTTGATGGTAAACGGAACACCTCGGTCTGAATCTTCGCCGGATCGACATCGTTAAACTCGCCGTGGTTTTGCCAGAAGGTCGAGGTTTCGGTGTTGAGCGGGTCGATGGTGACCAGGAACTTCAGCTTCGACAGGGAATCGATCACTTTGCGTTTATTGGGGAACGATGCCACCGGGTTAAAGCCCTGGCACAAGTAGCCGTTCACCTTGCCTTGCGACATCATCTCGAAGTACTGCAGGACGTCGTAACCCTTATCCCACTTCGGCAGCCAGTCAAAGCCCCAGCTGTTCTCGGCCTGGGCTTTGTCGCCGAAGAAGGCTTTCATCATGCTGACGAAGAATTTCGGGTAGTTCCCCCAGTAGTTCACCTGACCCGGCAGCGTCGGTTTCGGGGTGTTTGCCGCGAGATAGGTTTGCAGATCGGTCTGTTTCTCCGAGGGCAGCGTCATATAACCCGGCAAGCTTTGCGACAGCAGGCCGAGATCGGTGAGACCCTGAATATTGGAGTGACCGCGCAGGGCATTGACCCCGCCACCCGCCATGCCCATGTTACCGAGCAGCAGCTGGATCATCGCCATGGTGCGGATGTTCTGCGCGCCCACCGAGTGCTGCGTCCAGCCCAGCGCATACAGGAATGAGGTGGTACGGTCGCGTGCGCTGGTCTCGCCGATCAGTTCACAGACGTGCAGGAAGTCATTCTTAGGCGTGCCACAAATGCGCTCAACCATCTCCGGCGTGTAGCGGCTGACGTGTTGCTTCAGCAGGTTCCATACACAGCGTGGATGTTGCAGACTGTCGTCGCGTTTGGCAAAGCCGTCGTCACCCAGCTCATAGTTCCAGCTGGTTTTGTCGTATTTCCGGTTGGCTTCGTCGTAACCGCTGAACAGGCCATCCTCAAAATGATAATCCTCACGCACAATCAGGCTGGCGTTGGTGTACGCCTGCACATACTCATGCTGGATTTTGTCATTTTGTATCAGCCACAGCAGGACCCCCGACAGGAAGGTGATGTCGGTACCGGAACGAATCGGCGTGTAAAAGTCTGCCACCGATGCCGTGCGCGTGAAGCGTGGATCGATAACAATTAATTTCGCTTTGTTGTGAATCTTGGCTTCCATCGCCCAGCGGAACCCAACGGGATGCGCTTCAGCGGCGTTACCGCCCATCACAACGATCAGGTTGGCATTACGGATGTCGACCCAGTGGTTGGTCATCGCACCGCGACCAAATGTTGGAGCAAGACTTGCTACCGTTGGTCCGTGTCAGACGCGTGCCTGGTTGTCGACCGCTAACATGCCGAGCGATCGGGTAAATTTCTGGGTTAAGTAGCCGGTTTCATTGCTGGAGGCCGAAGCACACAGCATGCCAGACGAGAGCCAGCGGTTAACGGTGACGCCCGCCGCGTTCTGCGCGATAAAGTTGGCATCGCGGTCTGCTTTCAGCAGTTTGGCGATACGGTCAAAGGCGTCATCCCAGCTGATGCGCTGCCACTTGTCCGAACCAGGCGCACGATATTCAGGGAAGTGCAGGCGGCTGTCACTGTGAACAAAATCGAGCAGGCCTGCGCCTTTCGGGCACAATGCGCCACGGCTTACCGGATGATCCGGGTCCCCTTCGATGTGGAAAATGGTCTCTTTGGCGTTTTTCGCGCCGTCACCGAGGCTGTACATTAATAAGCCACAGCCCACTGAGCAGTAAGTGCAGGTGTTACGAGTTTCGCGGGCACGCAGCAGTTTGTACTGTCGCGTTTCCGCCAGCGCTACTTCGGGTGTGAAGCCGAGCAGTGCTGCCGTTGTCCCTGCCATACCGCCAGCGCAAATCTTGAAGAAGCTTCTTCGGCTGACGTTCATGGAATATCCTTTCGACATGGCTACACATTTTTATTTTTTCTGAGTGTTGGATCGAGGCTGACAATGACCCAACTAACAGTGAGAGAATAGCAGCGAAATAATACCACTGCATTTATGTGGTTGTTGCACGAGGCGAGCAAAGTGAAAGCAAAAGCACAAGAAAGTCACCAGAGTGTGAGTGAGATCAAAGGCGCCGTGCAGGCATCGGTGCGACAACGACGCGATATTGCCTGCGTCGAAACCGACTGGCTGGCAGAAGAGGTGCCGATCGCGCTGGTGTACAACGGCATTTCTCATGTGGTGATGATGGCAACGCCCAATGATTTGGAGGCGTTTGCGCTGGGTTTCTCGCTGTCCGAGGGCATTATTGATAAGCCCGAAGAGATTTTCGGCATGGATGTGGTGCCGGGCTGCAACGGCATCGAAGTGCAGATTGAGCTTTCAAGCCGCCGTTTTATGGCGCTGAAAGAGCAGCGCCGTGCGATGGCGGGGCGCACCGGCTGCGGCGTATGCGGTGTGGAGCAGCTCGATCAGATTGGCAAGCCGCTGCAACCGCTGCCGTTTACCCAAACCTTTGATTTAGCCAGGCTGGATATCGGTCTGGCGCAACTGCGTAACTACCAGCCGATTGGCAATCTTACCGGTTGTACACATGCCGCCGCGTGGATGTCGTCGCAGGGGGAATTGCAGGGTGGCTGTGAAGATGTTGGGCGTCACGTGGCGCTGGATAAACTGCTCGGCCATCGCAGCCAGCAGCCATGGCAGCAGGGCGCGGTGCTGGTCTCCAGCCGCGCCAGCTATGAGATGGTGCAGAAGTCGGCAATGTGTGGCGTGGAGATTTTATTTGCGGTTTCTGCTGCCACTCAGCTGGCGGTTGAGGTTGCCGAAAGATGCAATTTGACGCTGGTGGGGTTCAGCAAGCCGGGACGCGCCACGGTTTATAGCCATCCGCAGCGTTTGCTGCCCTGATGGTCGCCATCAATGGCTAGTTAAACGACTGACGATAACGCCGTCTGGGGCCGCACCGGGGCTATCCGCAGCGCTGAGACTTTTACGTTGGGCCAGGAGACCCACGCGGGGAGGCGTGGGGCAGTTCGCGGCCGACCATGGATGGTCATCCGCGAACGGTCCGTCCGGCACGACGTGGAAGTCGAAGGTACCGCTTTAGCGGCGCGAGGACGGCCCAGAGGGGGCAGTAGTGGCGGCAGAGCCCGCACTGAAAAGACAGGCCACTCATTCATCAGCGGCCTGAGTTCTTAACTGACGAGCATCACGCCGCAAATGGCGTTAAACCACCTGCACGTCCGGCAGCGCTTTTTGAATGCTGCCAGTGCGCCTGCTTTTGTCGGGCCGCCATCGCAGATCAGCAGATCCACTTCATTGATGGGCGCGTACACCGTCCGGCTTATCACACCGAGTTTGCTGTGGTCGGCTAATAAGATAGTGCGACTGGCCTGCTGCACCATGGCGCGGGCAATGGCGGCTTCGTGCGGATGGAAACTGCTGGCGCCGTTTTTGGCGTCAATGCCCACCGGCGAAAGCAGCGCCACATCGGCACGATAGCGGTAAATCTCACCCACTGTCATCTCACCACGCGTCTGCTGGGCGCCCGCCATCATCATACCGCCAAGCAAAATCACCTGATTATTCAACGTCTCATGCTCTTCGGCAGCGCTCAACGCAAGGGCGGCTTGCAAACTGTTGGTGATAATCGTCAGGCCAGACATGGTGCGTAGCGCTTCTGCCAGCATGGTGGTGGTGGTGCCTGCATCGAGAAACAGCGTCTGGCCCGGCTGTAAATGCTGTGCAGCCGCCACGGCGATGGCGCGTTTCTCTTTTGCCTGCGCATTGCGGCGCACCTGTAACGGAGGCTCCGGCTGGCTGTCCATCGCCACCAACCCCCCGTGCACACGGCGGGCTAATCCCTGCGCTTCCAGTTCGATAATGTCGCGCCGTGCCGTTTCCCGCGAAATGCCCAATTCTTTAATAATGCGTTCCGTACTGACCTGATGTTGCGTGGTCAGAAGGGCGCGAATGCGGTGTAAGCGGGTTTCCTGCAGCATGACATTTCCCTGTAGCCTAATGATCTGGGCCTAAGCTTACCTGAGTGTCATCACGGCGTCATGTGTATTTGGTTGTATTTGTGTATTTGGTTGCATTTCTCAGTAAAGCAGGCATGATGTCTGCAAACGGTCATACATCATGCACCCCTTTCACCTTCGCAACGGGAGTTACCATGGCTACACGTTCCACCATCATGGACACCAACAGTTTTCGTGCTGAGCACGCCGACGGTCTGGATGCGGCAACCCGCAAGCTAACAGACAAGCGCAGCAAAGTGTTGGGCGAGTCATATCGCCTGTTCTATCGTAAGCCGGTGCATCTGGTGCGCGGTGAAGGCCAATATCTGTGGGATGCCGCAGGTAACAAATACCTCGACGTCTACAACAACGTGGCGAGCATTGGGCACTGCCATCCAGCGGTGATTGAAGCCGTCAATCAGCAGATGAAAATGCTGAACACCCACACGCGCTATCTGCATGAACGTATTCTGGACTACACCGATGAGTTACTGGCCACCACACCGGATGCCATCGACCGCGCCATGTACATGTGTACCGGTTCAGAAGCGAACGATCTGGCGATTCGTATCGCGCGTGCCTTCAGTGGCGGTACCGGGATTATCGTGTCGCAGGAAGCCTACCATGGCACCAGCGATCTCACCTCGGGCGTCTCGCCGGCGTTGGGCAGCGGCCAACCGCTGGCGGCAACCACGCGCTTAGTGTCACCGCCGGATGCTTATCGCGTAAATGCACCGGATCTGGGTGCATGGTTTGCCAATGAAATTCAGAAGCAAATCGACGACATGAAAGCCCACGGCATTAAATTTGCGGGCTTCCTCGCCGACTCCATCTTCTCATCCGATGGTGTGCTGCCGAATCCAGCGGGCTTCCTGCAGAAAGCGGTGGATGTGGTACATGCCAACGGCGGTATCTTCATTGCTGATGAAGTGCAGCCCGGCTTTGGCCGTACCGGTGATGCGTTCTGGGGCTTCGCCCGTCACGGCGTGGTGCCGGATGTGGTGACCACTGGCAAACCGATGGGCAACGGCATTCCGGTTTCTGGACTGCTGGCGAAGAGTGATGTGCTGGCGGCGTTCAGTGACGACATCCCTTACTTCAATACCTTTGGCGGTAACCCGGTGGCGATGGCCGCCGCGCAGGCGGTGCTCACCGTGATTAAAGAAGAAGGTTTGCAGGAACACAGCCGCGTGGTGGGTGCCAAACTGTTGATCGAATTGCAGAAGTTGATGGATCGCCATGACAGCATCGGTGATGTGCGTGGTGCAGGCTTGTTTATCGGCTTCGAGTTGGTACAGGACCGCGAGAGCAAAACCCCGGATAAAGCACTGGCGCTGGACCTCACTGAGAAGCTGCGCGATCACCATGTGCTGACCTCGGTGGCAGGGCCATACGGTAACGTGCTGAAGCTGCGTCCACCGTTGGCGTTCCAGGAAGCGGATATCGACTGGCTGGTCGGTGCGTTGGACAAATCTCTGACCGAATTAGGCCGTTAATCACTCCCCACAAGAAGGTGTGTAGCGGTCTGTGCGCACCTTTTTCCAGAATCATCAAATCCTTATCATTTCTAAGGCATTGATAACCCTTTTCCAGATCATGATTTTAACTATAATGATCCGACTGCTTACGCGGCACACTGCGAAGGTGATGCTGCAAAACATTAAATGGAGAGGAAGAACATGAGTTATTCACTGCCATCCCTGCCTTACGCATACGATGCACTGGAACCGCACTTCGACAAGCAGACGATGGAAATCCATCACTCTAAACACCACCAGGCTTACGTTAACAACGCCAATGCAGCGCTGGAAGGGACCGAATTCGCTAACCTGCCGGTTGAAGAACTGATCGCTAAACTGGATCAGCTGCCAGCAGACAAAAAAGGCCCACTGCGTAATAACGCGGGCGGCCACGCTAACCACAGCTTCTTCTGGAAAGGCCTGAAACTGGGCACCTCGCTGCAGGGCGAACTGAAAGCGGCTATCGAAAAAGATTTCGGCAGCGTTGAAGCTTTCCAGGCTGAGTTTGAGAAAGCCGCTACCACCCGTTTCGGTTCAGGCTGGGCGTGGCTGGTGAAAAAAGGCGACAAACTGGCTGTGGTTTCAACCGCTAACCAGGACAGCCCACTGATGGGTGAAGCCATCTCTGGCGCATCAGGTACCCCAATCATCGGTCTGGATGTGTGGGAACACGCTTACTACCTGAAGTATCAGAACAAACGTCCTGACTACATCAAAGCGTTCTGGAACGTGGTGAACTGGGACGAAGCGGCTGCACGTTTCGCTGCTGCTAAGTAATCCTGCCATCGTGCTCAACCGGTGAACCTGTTTCACCGGTTTCTTCTTTACGAAATCTAAACACTTCTTCAACCACTCCGATATTTCCCTCACTGATAATTCCCTTGTGGTCGTTATTAACGCGTCGTTGATAATTTGGGGCATACAGTAGCCGCAGTCGATCTCGCGAAGCTAAAATAACTATGTCTACTATCACAACCTCTGTGACGGATAATCATTCGTCGACCGCGCTGTTTTTGCCGTTAATCAGTGGCAAAGTCACACCGGATAAATTATGGAACAGTAAAATGTTCCGCTTTAAATATGCGTTACGCTCTCTGGTATTCCCAATTACCACCTTTAATTATCTCAACGAACTGGCGAAGCTACCGTTTCTGCCGCAGTTGTTGTGTATGCAGGGTTTACTGCCTGCCAAACCGCATCGCCCTTATCTGTGTGCCGGTTTCAGTGTGGCACAGCGTGCACAAGCACTGCTGGACCATTACCAGTTGATGAACCAGCTGGATAATGCCAGCCTGCGCCAACTGATGTTAAGCCCGGCAAAAAACGTGATTGCTGCCTTTACGGGAAAAAATGATGAGGCGTTTGTTATTCACTGCTGTCCGGGACATTTTGATCGTGAAGGTGAAATAACCCTGACGCTGCATTATCAAGACATAAATATTGCTTCACTCTCATTTTCCATCATTCAGGAAAAAAACACGCGAACATTATTGGTTGGTGGATTACAGGGGCCGCGTAAACACATATCAAATGATGTGATCCGTGATGCGACAAAAGCCGCGCAGGGTGTCTTCCCGAAACGTTTACTGATGGAAGCGGTGTTTATTTTAGCGCAGCAGTGCGGCGTACAAGCTATCACGGCGGTGGGGGATACCACTCATGTGTTTCGCAGTTTGCGCTATCGTCACAGCAAGAGCGACAAATTCTTTGCCAGCTACAGCGAGTTTTGGCGCTCATTGGGCGGGGAAATGCGTCAGGATGAAATGTTTACGCTGCCACTGCGTATGGAGCGGAAGGATCTTGAAGAGATTGCCAGCAAGAAACGCGCAGAGTATCGCCGCCGTTACGCCATGCTGGATACGCTCAATGAGCAGGTGCTGCTGGCCGCGGGCGGCGTAGAACGCGACGTATCACACGCCGCGTAATCACTTATCAGAACGGCTGCTTCGCGTAGCCGGTCATCACTTTCAGCCCCATCTCACGCCCCAGCGCGGTCATCGGATGCACCACCACCAGGCCGCGCACGCTTTTCTTTAATGCGCCCATGTTAGCCTGTTCTTTCTTGGTGATTTCACGGCTGAAGCCCAGCTTCTGCAACTGCTGCGCTTCTTTGCTCAGTTTTTCATCACGCACATTACGCAGACGCTCAATTTCCTGCACCAGCGTCTCTTTCTCTTTCAACAGCTCGCCGAGCTTTTCGGCATCGCCCGCTTCCAGCAGCTGCGGTTCTTTGCGATTCAACGCGTCTAACTGGTCACTGAGGCGTTTGATCTCGGCTTTTTCTTGTTCTTTCATCAGGGGGAAACTCGTTAAGGAAAACAGGCAAAGGATACATCAAATTGGGGTGAATTTGCAGCAAAGCGGGGATTTGCCTAAACCGCAGGTTTCTTAAACGCCTGCTTATGCGATATGCGGGAAATCAGCTCCGTCAACGACAGCACCATGGTGGAACGCACCATCTGCAAATAGCGTTGCTGCTGCATACTGCGCAGTGCATCGTCTTCACGGGTGAAGTCGGGCTGCGGTGGCCAGGCCACGACGCAATGCAGTTCGCCAAACGGACCCAGAATTTCATCGTCGGTGAAGCGGTAATCGCTGGTGTCGTGATTCAACTCCTCACGCAGCGCCAGCAACAGTTCACAATCTTCATATTCGTGGCGATTGATCACGCCCAGGCCGTAGATTAGCTTCAGGCGCACGGAGAGTTCCCCCAGCGGGCCATCACCCAGCAGCAAGGGTTCCACCGCATACTTAACGGCATAATCGTCTTTGCGAAACACCTGCAAGACCAGCAGGTTCACCGCTTCGGCGAGTAACTCAACGGCGGCGATCAGGAAGCTTCTCACCGATCGACCGGCGTTCAGGCGCTCTAGCACCCGGTTTTCAAAAGCTTGCTTCTCTTCCATTATTGCCTGCATCGTTCAGATACCGCCGACGGGCACGGTTGGCCACCGTGCCCGAATGAGCTATTAAAGGGCGCGCATTATGCCATAGCGTTGTAAGCACTCACCACAGAGGTGACCACTTCGCTATTGGCGTCCAGTCCAGAGATCTCCGCCAGCGTGGCCTGTGGGCCTTTCTCTGCCAGCAGCGCAGCGAGTTCTTGCGCCTGGGGATCGGCTTCGCTGCGATAATGCATGGCGGCGGCAATGCCCTGAACCAGACTGGCGTGCGGCAAGCTGTACTCCAGCGTGCCCAGTGTTGGCTTGATCAGACGGTCACCGGCGCTCAGCTTACGCAGCGGCTGGCGGCCAACACGCTCAACATCGTCTTTCAGGTACGGGTTTTCAAAGCGGGTGAGGATTTTCTGGATATAGGCCGCGTGCTTATCGGCGTCAAAACCGTAACGCTTGATTAGCACCGCGCCGCTTTCCTGCATCGCACCCTGAACCACGGCACGCACTTTTTCATCGAGAATCGCATCACGAATGGTGGCGTGGCCGGCCAACTGACCAAGATAAGCGGTAATGGCATGGCCGGTGTTCAGGGTGAACAGCTTGCGTTCCACAAACGCCATCAGGTTATCGGTGAGTTCCATGCCCGGAATGTTCGGCAGTGCGCCTTTGAACTGAGTTTTGTCGACGATCCACTCGCTAAAGGTTTCCACGGTGACTTCCAGCGGATCGTTGCTGCCGGCTTCAGATGGCGGCACGATGCGGTCCACAGCGGAGTCGACGAAGCCGACGTTAGCTTCAACCCATGCGTGATACTGCTCTGGCAATGCTTTCAACACGTGCTGTTTCAGCTGGCTGGTGCCGCGCACCATGTTTTCACACGCGATGATGTTCAGCGGACGGACATTACCGTTATCGCTGCGTTTGGCCAGCCCCTTCGCGACACCACCTGCGATGCGCTCCAGAATCTGCGGACCAACCGCCGTGGTAACGATATCAACCTCAGCAATCAGCGTCACGATGTCGTCGCTAGTGCTATTAACGGCGCTGACGCCGGTCACCATTTCAACTTTTGCCTGCTCGCCAACCACATGAACCGGATACTCATGACGGGCGTTAAGGGCATCAAGAACCACCTGATTGACATCCGCGAACACCAGTTCAATACCGGCATCAGCCAGTAACTTACCGATGAAACCGCGGCCGATGTTACCTGCTCCAAAATGTAACGCTTTCATAAATTTGACCCATATCAAATGACGAAAGGGCGGGCAAATCCGCCCCGGAAATGTGGGACGGGCTTGCCCGCCCCAGGGAGTTAAAACGTGGTTTACGCTTTAGGCGACAACAACGCCAGCACTTCTTCAACGCTGGTGGTGTTCGCCAGCTTCTCAATCACGCTGTCATCATCCAGCGCGTTGGTCAGGCTGGTAATCACCTGGATGTGTTCGTTGTTGCGTGCCGCGATACCGATCACCAGGCGCGCAACGTCATCCGCTTCTTCACCAAACAGCACACCGGCGGGATACTGGCAGAACACGATACCGGTTTTCAGCACGCGATCTTTGGCTTCCACGGTACCGTGCGGTACGGCGATAGACTCACCCAGGTAAGTCGGGGTCAGCTTCTCACGCTCCAGCATCGCTTCGACGTATTCCGGCTGGACGTAACCGCCTTTCACCAACTGCTCACCGGCAAAGCGAATCGCCTGCTCTTTGTTGCTGGCGGTCAGGCCGAGGAACACGTTGTTTGCACCGAGTTTGAACAGGTTGGCACTGCCGTCGTCATAGCTGTCTGCCAGCGTGGTCTGCACCGTCTCACGATGTGCTTCGCTGCGGTTGGCGGCCACCAGACGCTCGGTCAGGTTGCTGTACAGCGCGCTGTCGAGGAAGTTGTTCAGCGAAATATGCTGCGCTTGCGGCGCCTGGCGCATCGCACGTTCGGTCAGATCGCGGTGGGTGATCACCAGGTCAACATCCCCCGGCAGCGAGTTGATCGCGCTGTTGGTCACCGAAATATTGCTCAGACCGGCATCCTGCACTTTCTTACGCAGCACACCTGCACCCATGGCGCTGGAACCCATACCGGCATCACAAGCGACGATGATTTTACGCACGTGGCTGACGTCAACGCTGTTGGCATCGGCAATCACTGGCGAACCCGCAACGGTCTGGCCTTTTGACTGCGCTTTCATATCACGCATGCGCTGGGTCGCGGCTTCGATATCGTCATCTTCTTTCACTTTGCTGGTTTTCAGCAGGATAGAAGAGACCACGAAGGAGACAGCAAACGCGGCGATGATGGCAGCGATGTTAGCGAAGTAAGCCCCTTTTGGTGTCATCGCCAGCACAGCCAGGATTGAACCTGGAGAAGCAGGAGACACCAGGCCGCCGTTCAGCACGGTCAGGGTGAACACACCGGTCATACCACCGAGGATAACTGCAAGCAGCAGACGCGGTGCCATCAGCACATACGGGAAGTAAATTTCGTGGATACCACCGAGGAAGTGGATGATCGCCGCACCGCCTGCAGACTGTTTGGCGCTACCGCGACCAAAAATCATGTAAGCAACCAGCACGCCCATACCCGGGCCTGGGTTAGCTTCAATCAGGAAGAAGATAGATTTACCGGCTTCGCTCGCCTGCTGGATGCCCAGAGGAGAGAAGATGCCGTGGTTGATGGCGTTGTTGAGGAACAGGATTTTCGCTGGCTCAACAAAGATCGAGGTCAATGGCAGCAGGTTGTTCTGCACCATCAGGTTTACGCCCGCCGCAAGGATGTGCGACAAACCTTCTACCAACGGACCGATGCCGATGAACGCCAGCAGCGCCAACAGCATACCGATAATACCGGCTGAGAAGTTGTTAACCAGCATCTCGAAGCCGCTTTTGATCTTACCATCAACCATACGGTCAAAGGTTTTGATCGCCCAGCCGCCCAGTGGACCGGCAATCATCGCGCCGAGGAACATCGGCATATCTGCACCGACAATCACGCCCATGGTGGTGATAGCACCGACCACGCCGCCGCGATCGCCGCCCACCAGACGTCCACCGGTGAAACCGATCAACAGTGGCAGCAGGTAAGTGATCATTGGGCCGACGAGTTTCGCCAGCGTTGCGTTAGGAATCCATCCGGTTGGGATGAACAGTGCTGTGATGATACCCCAGGCGATAAACGCACCGATGTTTGGCATCACCATGTTACTCAGAAAGCGACCAAAGCTCTGGACCTTGACCTTCGCTGATGAGGACATAAACCCACCCCTTATTGAGACGCGCTGCAATAAGAGCGCGGTTGTTTTTGTTAAGACTTTTATTGAGCCATTCCGGCGCGGGCCGTGGCATCACTGTATGCACGCGGACTCTAGCACTAGTTTATTACGCTGCGTAGCATCCGGGATAAGTGTGATGCAGATCACGCAATATTGGGGTGGTTGGGGTGCTATAAGGTGACGTAGATCACACTATTGGGGTGTAAGAAAAGTACGGTGGCGAAATATTAAGCAAAACAAGGTGATAAATGTGACTTAAGTCACCTTTGCAAGGATGAGGTTTGTCTCGTAAATGTGATTTGGATCACAAATATTTTTTGGTCGAAAATGCGCCAGATCACACTCTGTCTACGCAGAAAAGTCAGTTGTAAGGAAGTGACGAAAAATCTGAAAAGAAGGACGGAGGGATAACGACTGTAGGGGCGACCGTCTGGCCGCCCGGCATCAGGTTATATCGCGCGGTTACAAACCACCCTGCACGGCATTTTGCGCTTGGGTCAGTGCTTGTGCATTGCTGGAGAGGTTGCTCATTAGCGTGTTGTACTGCGTGGCTTGATCCTGAGTTGGGAACTGCACGCCGCCGTCGTTAAAGCTCACGCGAGTGCCCTGTGATTGCAGATAGTCACCGGTTTGCACCGCCGCCTGGCTCAATGCCTGCAGCTGAGGCAGCAGGGGAATCAGGGTACTGGCAGGCTGCGTCACCACTTTGGCATACACGTTGTCATACACTTTTTTCAGATCGTCGGGCTGCTTTAGCGTGGCTTTGCTGCTGTCGGCCTGCATTTTGGCGCTTTGAATCTGTTGCGACAGCACACTCAGGTTGCCGCTCGCCTGGCGCAGAGAATCACGGCGGGTCAGATAATCTTGCGGTACACGGATTGCCGCCAGCTCATCCACCACGGGACGCATGCCTTGTTCAACCGCTTGGTTGGCCTGCTGAGAGAAGCCATACAGGATGGCGTAGTCGCTGGCGTAGTTACCGAAGGTTTGCTTCTGGTTTTCGCTCAGGCTGGGCAGATGTTCACCGCTACGCATGGCGGTGTTCTGCAGGAAATCGGTGAAGGCTTTACGTTGATCGCCTTCTTTATCGCCACAGGCGGTAAGTTGCAGCACTACCAGTGCGCTGACCATAAGCATGCCGGTACGCATCCAGATGCGGGATAATCCTGACGCCATGTTGAACTCCTGTTATGGCTATATATACGATTCAGTGGGAATGGTCCTAAAGAATAGTGCAATGGCCTGGAGTGCACAACGGCTGGCGGTCGCCATAAATGGCGACCTCACAAAGTTGGATGCAATTTTTCGTAGGGTGCGCATTAATGCGCACCGATATTAAAACACCAGTGCCTGCCCATCTTTGCGGCTTTCTGTGGCGGCGATGTAGAAGCCTTGCGAATCGCGCACAATCGCCTGCGCACCGCCGAAATTGTAGCTTTGCAGCGGATCTTCCACCGTAATCTGGTGCCCCATCTCACGCAGCTTCGCCAGCACGTTACGATCAATCCCTGGTTCCACCACCACTGCGCGGCCTTGCTCGACACGCCAGCGTGGGGCATCAATCGCCGCCTGCGGGTTCTGTTTATGCTGCATGATGCGCAACGCCAGCTGCAAATGCCCCTGCGCCTGCATCGGTCCGCCCATCACGCCGAATGACATCAATGGCTGGCCTGCGGCATCCAGAGCAAATGCCGGGATAATGGTGTGGAAAGGGCGTTTCCCGCCTGCTACCACGTTGGGATGCTGTGGATCGAGTGAGAAGCCGCAGCCACGGTTTTGCAGGCTGATGCCGGTATCCGGTACCACAACACCAGAGCCAAAGCCCATATAGTTGGACTGGATGAACGACACCATCATACCGCTGGCATCGGCGGTTGAGAGGTAGACGGTGCCGCTTTGCTGCGGTGAACCGAAGGTAAAATCACCGGCCTGGTCAGGATTGATCAGTTGCGCACGCTGCTGCAAATAACGGTCGCTCAGTAACAGCTCTGCCGGGAATTCCAGATGATCGTAATCCGTGACGTAGCGATCCAGATCCACCAGTGCCAGCTTCATTGCCTCAATCGACAGGTGCAGCCACGGCACCGAATCAGGCTGATAACGGCCAATATCCCACTGCTCCAGAATACCCAATGCAATCAGCGTGGCGATGCCCTGACCATTCGGCGGCAGTTCCTGCACCGATCCACCGGCAAAGGGGCGTGACAGCAAATCGACCCAGTCAGCACGGTGGTTGTTGAGGTCGGCCATACTGAGCGCTGCGCCATGCTGCTCGGCAAAGGCCACGATTTTCTCCGCCAGTTCCCCGCGATAAAACGCTTCGCCGCGCGTTTCGGCGATTTTCTGCAACGTCGCAGCCTGCGCCGGGTTACGGAACAGTTCACCCGCGCGCGGGGGCTGGCCATCCGGTGCAAAGCACGCGGTAAAGCCCGGTTGGGCTTTCAGTTTGTTGTAACCGCGCTGCCACAAGTGGGCAATCAACGGCGAAACCGGGAAACCATCACGGGCATATTCGATGGCCGGTTGCGCCAGTGTGGTAAGCGGCAGGGTGGCGAAGCGCTCGGCCAGCGCAACCCAGGCGGAAACCGCACCGGGTACGGTCACTGCTTCCCAGCCGATTTCCGGCATGGTGCTGTGCCCGGCAAAGCGATCCGCACTCCAGGTGGCGGGGGAGCGACCGGAAGCATTCAAGCCGTGCAGCTGTTTGCCATCCCAGATAATCGCAAACGCATCGCTGCCAATGCCGTTGCCAGTGGGTTCCAGCACGGTGAGCGCCATGGCGGTGGCAATCGCGGCATCCACCGCATTGCCGCCTTGCTGCAACATGCGCATGCCTGCTTGTGCCGCCAACGGCTGTGAGGTTGCCACTGCATTGCGTCCCATCATCGGGGCACGGTGTGAGGCGTAGCTAACGTTGAAATCCAAATCACTCATAACGGTTCCTTAGTGTGAGTCATTGCGCGGATCAAGCGCATCGCGCAGTCCGTCACCCAATAGATTGAAGCCCTGCACGGTAAGAAAAATAGCCAGACCTGGGAAAATCGACATCCAGGGTGCCTGCTCCAGATAGCCTTTGGCGGTATTCAGCATCGCTCCCCAGGAAGGAGAAGGTGGCTGCTGACCCAGGCCGAGGAAGGACAAGCTGGCTTCGGTGATAATGGCGGAGGCAATTGCCAGGGTGGCCTGCACCAGAATCGGAGACATCACGTTGGGCAGCACATAGCGCAGGATGATCCAGCGATCCGGCAAGCCAATGGCACGTGCGCCGTCGATATACTCTTCATGGCGGATGGCGATCACCTGGCCTCGCGTCAGGCGGGCAAAAATCGGCATCGCCGACAGGCCAATCGCGATCATCGCATTCGAGAGGCTCGGTCCCAGGAAGGCACCCAAGGCGATGGCCAGAATCAAAAACGGGCAGGCCAGCAGGGCTTCGATAAAGCGCGAAATAATGCCGTCGCACCATCCTTGCCAGTAGCCGGCAATCAAGCCTAGCGGCACGCCAATCAAAATGGCGATCATCACCGAGATACAGCCCGCCAGCAGTGAGGTGCGGGCACCCCAAATCAGGCGTGACAGAATATCGCGGCCCAGTTCGTCAGTACCAAACCAGAAGAGTGCCGAAGGGGCTTTGCGCACCGCCAGGAAGTTAGCCTTGATCGGATCGGCGGGGGCCAGCCAGGGCGCCAGCAGCGCCACGGCGACAAACAGCACAACGATTACTGCACCTATCATGGCGCTTTTGTTGCGCAGAAATTTATTCAGTACCCGGCGCTTAGGGCGTGTGACTACGGGCACTGCGCCCGCTGTTAAAACCTCGCTCATGGCTAGCCTCGCATTTTCGGGTTGATTAACAGATAGAGCACATCCGCCAGCAGATTCAGCAGCAGAAAGCCGATCGCTACCACCAGCACCACGCCTTGCACCACGGCGTAATCACGGTTGAAGACCGCATCAACAATCATCTTGCCGAAACCAGGCAGGGTGAAAACCTGCTCAGTCAGCACCGCACCGCCCAGCAGTTCACCAAACAGCAGCGTGGTGAGTGTGACGATCGGCATTAACGCGTTGCGGAAGGCATGCTTCAACACCACTTTTGGTGCCAGCAACCCTTTGGCGCGTGCGGTGCGGATGTAATCGGCTTTCAGCACGCCGATCATTGAGGCGCGGGTATGCCGCATCAGCGTCGCCGCCAGGCCGGTGCCTAATACCAGCGCAGGCAGCAACAAGGTTTTCAGGTTCTGCACCACATCTTCGCTGATCGGCACAAACCCGGAGGCGGGCAACCATTGCAGATGCACGGAAAACAGCAGGATCAGCAGGATACCCAACCAAAAATGCGGCACCGAAATGCCGGATAGCGCGACAAAGTTGGTGGTGTGATCGACCCAACTGTCTTTGCGCACCGCCGCGATGATGCCCATGCTGATGCCAATCGAAAGCGCAATGATCATCGCCAACAGCGACAGCTCCAGCGTCACCGGCAGTTTGCTGGCGATCAGTGCGGTAACCGGCTCTTTGGTGCGCAGTGACATACCGAGATCGCCTTGCAGCGCACTCCCCACCCACGCGAAATACTGGGTAGATATCGGATCATCAAGGTGATACTCGGCACGTAACTGCGCAATCACCGCCGGATCGCGCTCCTCTCCAGCCATCGCCAGCACCGGATCGCCCGGCAGCAGTTTTTGCAGGGCGAACACCATAATGCTCACCAGCAGCAGCGTCGGAATGGCCAGCAGCAGGCGTTTAACAATCAGTTCCAGCATCATCGCTCCTCAGCGGTTTACTGCGCCAGGCTCACACCGGCCAGACGGACTAAACCATCCGGCCAGGCTTTAAAGCCCTGCAACTTTTTCGTCATGCCAAAAATACGCGGCTCAAAGTAGAGATAGGCGATAGGCATATCGGTTTGCAGTTGATTTACTACCTTGCCGTAGAGCGCCTGGCGTTGTGCCTGGTCATTGGTGAGGCGGGCAGCGTTCAGCCACTCATCGACTTGCGCACTGCTGTAGCGCCCGTCATTCAGCGTGCCTTTGCTGTTGATAAAGGAGTAGATGCTGCCATCCGGATCGGGACGACCTGACCAGCCAGACAAACTGAGCTGGTAATCACCGCGCTGCTGGCGATCCAGCAAGGTGGCGAACTCGCTCATCTGTAAATTGAGGTTAAAGCCCGCCTCGCCCACCATCGCCTGAATCACCTGACCGACCTGCTGTGCCGTGGGGTTGTTGGTCACCATTAGCGTCAGATTCAGTGGTGTGGTGACGCCAGCGGCTTTCAACAGCGCCTTGGCTTTCTCCACGTCGCGTGCGGCGATAGGCGTGTTGACGTGATAAGGGCTCACTGGAGAAAATGCCTGATTGGAGGGGGTATACAGCCCTTCAAATGCCACCTGATTCAGGGCATCGCGATCGATTGCCAGCGAGAAGGCTTCACGCACGCGCGCATCTTTCAGTGGGCT